>CAYVXS010000025.1:0-14135 GCA_964454885.1 uncultured Pirellulales bacterium | reverse complement strand
AATCGCCTGCGCATGGAGACCAAGAGCGATTACTAAAATAATATACGCAACCGTAAATGATTTGTTCAGCAGATTCTTCTTCATCTTATTGCCCCCTTATTTAGTTTAAATATTACTAAAACATGCAAACAATATTCTACAGAAATCAGTATATATTTCAATATATTATTATACAAGTATTGTCTGTTTATGCAAAATTGTATTTTATTCATATTAATAACACTGAAATCCATCAATTCGGCATTACCCAGACTATTTGAATTTGCCACCTTTCAATCATTCCAAAGCTACGGATTAAATCCGGAACGACGAGTTTCAAGTCACTCATTTCGTCAAAGGAAAAAGCGTTATATGAAGCATTAAAAGTGGCACTTATTTATAGAAACAACATGTGTGACACAGACATAAATAATCCTGACCGGATTAAAGGTCGAATCAGATTGAAGCAAAATCGAGCTTCAGAAAGGAAGTCTGAAAAAATGATTCTTCAATTACTAAAACAGCAACGGAAACATATTCTGCTGGATATAGATACCCAAAGGGATTTTTTATCCGAATGGGGCAATGCATGTGTATTAAATCGTGAAAAAATTCTCGCAAATATTCGCCGGGTGATGGCCTGGGCCAGATTCGAGAACGTACCTATCATATCAACAGCAGAAGTTTACCCTAATAATAACGGACATACCATGTTTAATTATTGTCTTGACGGCACCGACGGGCAAAAAAAAATACACTATACATTACTCAGCAACCGGGTAAGTTTCCCCGCTGATGACTGGAACGCTCTGCCGACGGACTTGTTATTATCATACAGGCAGATAATTCTGCACAAACGCTGCACCGATCCCTTCGAAGAGCCCCGAATAGAAAGACTGCTTAGCGAAATCAAGGCCGACGAATTTATTTTAATTGGCGCCTGTACGGAAGATGCCGTAAAAGCAACTGCACTGGGACTTCTGCACCGGGGCAGGAAGGTAAGGGTAATCGCCGACGCCGTAGGTTCGCATACCGAAAAAGAGGCGAAACTGGCTTTGCGCAAAATGCAGGCAAAGGGCGCAAAATTAATTCAAACCAGTGATATCGCCGGAGTTTCGCACCTCAGACATGCACGTACCTACGCCTGCAGCAGATGCTGGAAAAAAATTGTGAAGAAGACCGGAATAATGGGCAAAGGACGCTACAGGCCTGCCATAAAGGGAAAATTGAAAATAATTCAAAACTACATTACGACTTGAAACAATCCCAAACTCATCGTTGATAACACAAATATCGGTGATAAACGGATTAGCACACCAAACATCGGAAAAACAGGTAAATATTTCCTGAATTGTCGCAAAGATTAACCTTGACAAAATCCGAGTCCATAAGGTATATATAGTATACTTGGAGAAGTTTTTAGAGATCCTCAAAGTGTAAGGAGGTGTGAATGCCTTTATCGTATGAAGATAATGCGAAAGGTCTGAGAAGTTGTTGTGCGGTCACGAATTTCTTATATCACACACCTTCTTTAAAACATCTGCAAATTTTCAACCATACTCACTGTGTCAAATTGAAAGGACAGGGACATGAAAACCGGAAATAAACTTTTATTCATCTTAATCAGTTTGTGTTTCTCCTCCATAGTATCCGCTGCGTCTCCTGCATGGATTTATGGAGTAACAGGTCCCGGCAACTGGACGATTAATCCACCGAATCCTAATGAAACCGATTCAATTTCGTTCTCCGGACCGATTGATGTTCAAGGCAATCCTTGTTTTGCCAGAGCCGCCCTCGGCGGTTATCCCATGATTTCAGTTGATAACACAAATAAAATCGTCGAATTGTGGTTTCAGGGACCGGCACCGACTCAATGTACTCTGGAGTGGAATCCTGTTTGTGGTTTAGAAGGTAATTTTGGGCCGCTAACACCGGGCAACTGGACCTTCAGATGCACAGTACCGTCAATTGCCTTTGAAATACAATTCACCGTAAGCGGCTCTATGTCAAGTATAACTTATTACGTTGACACGGATGCACCGGGGCCGTTGCATAACGGAACCAGTTGGAAATGGGCATTTACTAATCTTCAGGATGCCCTGGCTGTAGCCGTCTCTGGTGACACTATCTTAGTCGCCGAAGGAACGTACAAGCCGGACGAGGGCGGTTCGGTTACACCTGGAGACAGAGCGGCCAGCTTCCAGCTTCAAGACGGCGTCATTCTTCTCGGAAGTTACGCCGGTTACGGCCAGCCTAATCCCAATGCACGTGACATTGGTACATATACTACGGTCCTGACAGGCGATCTTTTAGGTAATGATTTATGGGGAATACTCTTCAAGGACGACAACAGCTACCACGTAGTCAGTGCCACCGGTTGCACATCGTGCGATTCAATAATGGATGGTTTTGTCGTCACCGGCGGACAGGCAGACGGACCCATCCCGTATAATACAGGCGCCGGTGTATATATTGACGGCACGAATCCTATGCTGATAAATTGTAGTATCATCGGCAATGTCGCCGGTTTCGGCGGTGGTATCGCATCCCTCAACGGTGCTGCACCGTCTATTGTGAACTGCAAAATTATCGGAAATAGCGCCAGAATTTCCGGTGGAGGCTTGTATTGCTATTCCAATAATATAAACCTGACAAACTGTTTAATAGCGGGAAACTCAGCCTACCAGGCGGAGAACATCGGAGGCTCCGCTATCCTAAATCTCGGAGGCAGCCTGACAATATCGAATTGTACGATAATGGATAATATAGGCGAGATGGTAATAACAAGCCTAACATGGGAATCTCCGGCCGGTAACAGCCTTACCATATATAACAGTATTGTTTATAACAACGGTAACGAAATTTTATCAAACCATTTAGATACAACCACGGTTTCTTACACTGATATACAAGGAGGCTGGACTGGAACTGGAACGGGAAATATCAATACAGATCCACTGATTGTATCAGCCGGCGCATGGACTATCGAGGGACAATACGTGCAGGGTGATATGCACCTTCAGTCTATCTCTCCGTGCATCAATCAAGGGAAAAATTCACTCCTACCCAATGATGAAGGCGATTTGGACGAGGACGGCAATACAAGTGAGCAACTGCCTTTGGACCTTGACTATTCGACTCGAATATTAGATGGTACAGTCGATATGGGAGCCTACGAACAATCCGGTACGACTATTCCCCCACAACCCCCACAACCGGACCCGAGCTGGCAATATCTCTACACTATTGGCATAACTCACACTAAAATTCAGAATAATCCTTCAGCTACGCTCTCAAATTCTGTTACAGTTACCTTACCCATTCCAATCCAGGGAAACATAAAGCTTTGGATCGAACCGGCATCTCCGGCAGGCGGCAACTGGACTGCCTGGCTGGATCCGGACCCCGGAGTTGTCGGGCCGGGAAGCGTTTCTATGACTATCCACATTCAGGCAACTGATGTAGATCTGACTCAATTTCCCTCCGGTCCGAACCAACGTATAGCTGATTTGGATATATACGTTAAACCTATATAATCAAAATTTTCACGTATATAAAAAGGCCTGTACATAAAAATACAGGCCTTTTTTACTTTAATTCCACAGTACAGGTACACGTACAGTTACCCATTTTACCCTCTTCTCAGAAATCCATTTTGTTCGGATTAACACAAAACTGATAACTTACGAATCTAATATTTATCCCGTAATAAACAAATAAATAAAATATAGAAATTTATTGAATCAAATAGGCAAAGAATATATAATAAAAAGTCACAGAAAGGCCATACGTCAAATTGAGGGCGGTCTGGCATGATTGCGGATAAATACAAACTCGTTACCACGCAAAATAATCAGAGTGTAAAAGACTTTGTCCATGAAAAGACTGTTTTATAAAAGATACTCCAGAAAGATGCTTTCCGGAGTGGAAATGATAAAAATGGGAGTCCTCGACCGTCTCGCTGTAAGATATAAGGGCATATACGGGCAGGAGACAGCCGATTCTCTTGCTGCGGCGATAGTAAACGAACTGTTTTGCCAAAAACCGGCGGATCCTCACGCTAAGGATTTTTTCTCAACAAACAAGCAAGTTATCGAACGAGAATTGTCGAACCTAAAATACGACGACGAAATATGCAAGATTATTACCCAGGCAATACGTATGAAGGCGTCACTATCCGAGGAGTGCGGTGACGATATGACTAAATTTCCAGACGGTCATATCGATAAATTAACAAAACTGGGGATATTTATCCCAAATGAATATCCACCGACACCGAATTTATTTTTTCAAAAAGCCAACGAATTTTACCAGGGGAAATAATAGGCGTCACCCAACAGAATTGTATCAAATACCTGGTATCTTTAATCAGTCGTTCTGTATCCATTCGGCCGGATCAAGCTTATAGTAATTTTTAAGCTCATCATAAAGCTCCGAATGTTTCTTTTTCATCTGTCTCGGCTTCTCGAAAAATGCTTCCGTCGCCACCGCGAAAAACTCGGCGGGATTCGTGGCTCCGTAATCATCAATGACCGACCTTGGGCCTTTTCTGTTTCTGAGTGCCTCGTATTCCCCGCTCAGAACACGCGCCCAGGTGCGGTAGCTTGACCGATGTTCCAGAATCGGAGCCCCATCGGCGACCCCGTCTTCCTGGTCCAATTGGTGAGCGAATTCGTGGAGTACGACATTCCCGGCATCGGCGACATTAGCTGCTCTGCCTGTTATACTGTCCCAGGCAAGAATAACCGGCCCGAACTGCCACGATTCTCCCAAACGGACACTGTGCCCGTCGATTGTAATTACGCCGTCCGAAGATTTCGTTTTGGCGACATAAGTATGCGGATATACAAGAATGGTGTGAAGTTTCTTAAAGTAGGATGTTTCCCTGTTCAATAATAACATACATGCCTGAGTTGCAATGGTAACTTTAATCTCATCGGTTATTTCCAGGCCGCCGCAGCCCTCGAAATTTTTTTCTGCAAGAAATACATGAACAAGACCATGAAGCTGCTGCTTTAACGAATCGGGCAGGCGATTGTAAAGAGGCACATTCTTTCGGACAATATGCAACCAATCTTCAGGAAAGGGCAAAGTTAACAGATGTTTTCGTTTTGTCCGTCGAGACAGTGTTTTCCCGATAAAAAAGGATAGAATCAATAAAATTACTACTATGACATATTCCACTATGGTCACTCAGCCTTGCTCTTTTATGAATAATCTACGACGGCAGAAGTCCCGATACGTACTTTATTATAGTTTTGTCCCGCAGAACTTACAATATTCGGCATCTGTATCATGACCTTCGGCACTGCAACCGGGACATGCCTGTGTGCTTAGCTGTTCTTTGCGAGCCTGTGATAATTCAACTGTCACTATACCCGTCGGCACCGCAATTATCGAATATCCTAAAATCATCACAATAGCCGCAAGAAATTGCCCCGGACCGGTCTGCGGAGATATATCACCATATCCGACCGTGGTAAGGGTGACGATAGCCCAATATACACTCTTTGGTATGCTCGTAAAACCGCTTTCCCTGCCTTCTATCACATAAATCAACGAGCCTATAATCACAACAAGAGTCAGCACGGCAAAAAGAAAAACAAGAATTTTCCGGCGGCTCGCATACAAAGCTCTCCTGAGTACAGCAGCTTCCTTCGTATGATGGCCGAGCTTCAGTACCCTGAAAATACGAAGGACCCTCAGGACCCTCACGACCGCAAGATAACGGCTGCCGAAAAATATCAAGCTCATATATGTCGGCAGTATCGCCAATAAGTCAACTATGCCAAAAAAGCTGACCGCATACCGGATCGGCCGGCCGACACAAACCAGTCTCATGATATACTCGACGGTGAAAAGAATCGTGAAAAACCATTCCAACGCATACAGGAGTTTGCCATACTTCGATCCAATAGAGCCCACGCTGTCGAGCATGACCACGATAACGCTTAGAAGAATGCATATAATCAATATTATATCAAACCATTTACCCGCAGGCGTATCCGCCTCGAATATTATCTCGAACAATTTCTTCCGCCATGAATGAACGCTCGTATTTTTATTAATAGAATCCATGATTTATCCTGTAAAGAACACAGACTCATATAATATGTCGTCACAGACCTGTTTTAATCGTAAATTTTTTTATGCGTGCCGTGTCATTTCACATAAAAGCTCCCACCCCACCAAATACTAAAGAAAATGAATTCCCGGCATTTTGGAATACCCCCTCTTTTTTGAAGATACTGATATGGGATACACAGGGACCGAATAATTTTATACTTATTATGTATTGATTTATAGCAATAAATCTTCTGTTAATACCTTTTGGGCTTCTCTGACCTCACGCCCGACGATATATTGGTGTCCTTTTGTGCTGTAGTTCCTGCAGGTTATATTAGAATGCACAACATGTACATCACATTGAGCCTGACCTCACCCACCCTTTTTACAACCACCTGTCGTCGCTAAAACAACAGTCAATAATATCAATGATACCCACTTTTTCATACTCTTGTCCTCGTTGTCACCTAATCTCATGTTTCATTACAGCAACTCTACAAAGTCTAAAATATTTATAAAAATGATAGTATCTTTTCTAATGCCGTAAGTAAAGAGAAATATCATATTGTGAATATCCTGATACGAAAAAATGACACACGACAAACAAGTTGAAATACTAATGCCTAATATAAAACACTCCAATCAAGCCGATTTGTAATGCAATAAGGAAGAAACTCTCTAAAAAAACCGTTACTTACAAACAAAAAACCGCCTTATGTTATTGAAGTGACCATAATATGAGCCGCATTTTAATTCACAGGTGAATGCAGAAGCTTCATGTTCAAGGTTGTCGAACAAATTTAAGAATGTTTTATATTGTCATTAAAAAATGGTAGAGGAGCAGAATTATGAAAACCTCAACAAAATTCTCAAAGATCAATATATTCAAAAAAACATGGTTGTCAGGTTTTATATTTTTGACCATCTGTTGGAGTGGAACCACATCTGTCGGCCTGGATTCGATGGGACCGCCGTCAACCAACATAGAACACGGACAGTTTAGCATAGGCACTGATTTTACCCATAGCAATACAGACCTCGAATTAAACAATGGAGTATGGACCGAATATCTTGATGGTGTTATTAACGACTGGGGCGAAGCCGTGGACTTTAAACTTAAAAACTTCGAGATAAACAGAGGATATGTCCGTCTCGGATATGGTATCTCCGACAATTGCGAGGCTTTTTTCCGTATCGGAGGCTCGAGCGCGGAGTTCGGTGACTCTATCTGGGAAGATTCGGAGAAATTCGACAGCCGAGCCGAACCCGCTCTTGGATTCGGTGTCAAAGCAACCATCTTTGACGGAGGTAATTTTAAGTTCGGCGGATTGCTTCAGACTAACTGGGCTGGATTTGATGGAAAACTCGATGCACCGCACTGGGCTGCATCCGATATTGTTGAAGTCGATATGGTGGAAGTTCAAATTGCCGCCGGTGTCACTCTTATGTTGTCGGATCGTGTGTCAATTTATTGCGGGCCGTTCGCTCACTTCATTGACGGGGAACTGGATGATACCTTCAGTGCGATTGACACCGGAACCGGAGGACTTCTGACCTCTCGATATCTGTGGGATATCGAAGAAGATTCAGCTTTCGGAGGTTACCTCGGCACACAGATGGAGCTCTCTGAAAACTGTTCTCTGAACATGGAATTCCAGTATACAGCGTCGGCCAATGCTTTCGGTGCAGGGATTGTATGGAGATTTTAGAACTGAATATCCCCGCCGTCGATCCGTATAATTAAGATTCAAAATTTACAATAGTTCCAGGAACAATATCTAAAAAATTCAAGGCAATTCTCTACCTTCAATTCAGCCCATAATTGAGTATATTTTTAATGTTACCACATCATAAAACGTCCTAATAACGATTGTATCGCTCCTTCGGCCGTTTAAAATCCAGCCATAATTATGGATATACACTTGAATTCGAAACCGGAAAAGGATATAATATATATCGGGCTGAAGGGATTCTTTTACTGCTCTAAGTATATTATATCATGCGCTTTATGTTAGGGGTAAAGGCCTATAATATGTAGTCCATTTATGCCTGAAAAACATTCTGGTGCATGAAGAAGCTTTCAAACAAATTGGGTTGTGATTTTATCACATGAGAACGAGTTAGAAACCGGTATAAAAGAGAATATTTGCATAACAAAGTGGGAAAAAATTTTTGCTGATTTATCATATTTTTGCAGATAAAACTCCCTGTATCGGCAGAATAAAAATTGTGGAGGCGGATTATGAAAAGAGACTCTTCTTTGCCAAACGGTAAAAATATTAAAAAGCTCCGGTTATCATACCTGGTGTGCATATTGGTCCTATTTAGCGGACCTGCTACTTTTGCATTGGATCCTATTGGATCTACAATAACCAACCTGCAGCCGGGTCAGTTTCAATTAGGACTTGAATATTGCAGCAGCAGTATGGATTTAAACCTGATTAATGGGACGTTTACTGACTATGTTGGTGGCTCACTTAATGATTCGGGAAAATCCATCGATATTACTCTAAAGGAATTTGAGCAAACCAACAGCTTTGTCAATTTTGGATACGGCATTGACCGCAACTGGGAAGTTTTTCTTCGTCTGAGTACTACAAAAGCTAAGTTTGGTGACTCACTGTTAAGAGAAGGAGAAAAATTCGAGAGTGATTCTACGCCCGCTTTGGGAGGGGGGATTAAAGCAACCTTATACGATGGAAGGAATTTTAAAGTAGGTGGGTTGATACAAGCCAATTGGGCTCATTATAGTGGACAACTAAATTCTCCACAGCGGCCTTTGCCCCAAATTGTTGAAACTGATATTAAAGATATACAAATAGCATTAGGTGCGAATTATTTGTTGATCGATGGCATCTGGATTTACGGCGGACCGCTATTTCACTTTCTTAAAGGTGAGTTTGATAACACATTAATTCAGGAATCGGAATCGGGACTTTTTCAGGTTTTGGAAACAACATGGGATATCGAGCAGGATTCGATGTATGGCGGCTACCTCGGAACCCAGGTGCAAATCGGCAAAAACTGTTATTTTAATATCGAGTACCAATTTACAGGAGGAGCTGATGCATTCGGAGCGGGAATCATCCTGGGATTTTAATTATTAACAGAACTTGATTTTTCTACGACTATTTATTATTAGAAATCCATCCGATGCTTTGCTGATTAATTTTCCGGAAAAACTATAAACAAACCAAGACCGGGAAATACATAAATATGAGAAGCCGTAATCAGATAAAACGGCAATAAAATACAATACATTCTTACACAACCATATTTTATTTTACAATACAATATTTCTTGCCATATCGAGTTTACTCGCTTATTATTCCCACTCAGAAACAAATTCAATAAAGGATAATATGTGATGGATATAATTGTGAAAGTAAAAGAAGTTAAGGGTAACTGCCCGACATTCAAAGTCGGTGATTCTTTCGTGCTTAAAGAGGGTTATCAACTCGTATCCGAAGGCTCGGTCTGTATGCATGCCCTCTCATCGATTATGCCTTTTTATAACGCTCTGACAGTGTCACCGCCATGTATATTTGGTCTTGACGGCATAACCGACAAAGATAAAGCGTATGTTCAATGCCCCGATCCCGTAGAGCATACGGGAGGCGGTACGGTCATTTTTGAAATAAGCAAGAGCAAAACCTCCGGATAAAACTCGAATATAAAACACATGAGCGGTACACCAGATTGAATGTTATACCGCTCATGTGTAATTCAACCTTTTCTCAAATTCTGTAGATATAGAATTCGAAAAAATAATACATTAAAAAGCACTGTTGGCGATCATGTAATACACATCGTTCCAGCGGATTTCGTTCTTAAATTCGCGAATTGTGGTTTTGTCATCTATAAGCAGACATTCGATACCCGCCATCGCGGCGAAGTCTTCAAGATATTCATCGGTTATTGCCATACTGAAACCGGTGTGATGAGCACCACCTGCATGTATCCACGCACCTGCAGCAATTTCGAGATTCGGCTTCGGTATCCAGACAACGCGAGCAACAGGAAGTTTCGGCAAATCCGCTTCCGGCGCAACAACATCACACGGATTGACCAAAAGACGGAATCGATTGCCCATATCCAGAAGAGATGCGTTAACACCGTCTCCCGTGGCGGTATTGAACACAAGACGCCCGGGGTCGGCCTTTCCACCGATACCGAGCGGATGAACTTCCAACTTGACGTCTCCGTCGGCTATCGAGGGACACACTTCAAGCATGTGTGCTCCGAGAACCATTTTTTTATCGGGATTCAGATGGTATGTATAATCTTCCATAAACGAAGTTCCACCCTTAAGACCTGAAGCCATGACCTTCATCGCACGAACCAGAGCAGATGTTTTCCAGTCACCTTCAGCACCGAATCCGTATCCGTCGGCCATAAGACGCTGCACCGCCAGACCGGGAAGCTGAACCAGACCATGCAGGTCCTCAAACGTTGTGGTAAAAGCATTGAATCCGCCTTCTTCCAGAAATGCACGCATACCAAGCTCGATTCTCGCCGCTTCACGAATGGCTTTCGCATCCGATTTTATCACTTCGTATTGCTCTTTATATTCCTTTACCAGGACATCACTTTCGGCATCGGTGACTTTTTTGACCTTCGCGACAAGGTCGCCGACACCATACCCCGAAACGGAAAAACCTAATCTCATCTGCGCTTCGACTTTGTCACCTTCGGTAACAGCAACTTCCCGCATATTGTCACCGAACCTGGCAACTTTCCCGCCCTGCCAGTCGTTCCATGCAGCGGCCGCCCGCATCCATACGGCAAGTTTTTTCTGAACCGATTCTTCTTTCCAGTGACCGACCACAACTTTCCTGTCTTTGCGCATACGGCTTAAAATAAATCCATATTCGCGGCCACCATGAGCGGACTGGTTCAGGTTCATAAAATCCATATCAATCGAATCCCAGGGAATGTCACGGTTAAACTGGGTATGAAGATGAACTATCGGTTTGGTGAGTGCTTTAAGACCCGCTATCCACATCTTGGCAGGCGAGAACGTATGCATCCAGGTTATCAAACCGATGCATTTAGGGGAAGTGCTCGCTTCGGCACACAACTTTGTTATTGCATCGGGTCCCGTTAAGACAGGTCTAAAAACAATCTTGCATGGAATGATAGCGGATTTATTGAGTGCCGCTGCGATTTCGGAGGAATCCTTATCTACTTGCTTCAGTACTTCCGGTCCATAAAGGTGCTGGCTTCCTGTTACGAACCAAACTTCTAATTTCTTAAGATTTATCATTTGCGTTCTCCTTACAGACATCTAATCGGGTTCTCAAAAGCGAAGAATCGTGTTTGAGGAGCCCTTTCCGGTTGAAATATCGTATAGAAATCCCCCTCTCGGGATTTTACAAGTCCTTATACAATATATGGTTATATAAAATAAGTTATATTAGCCACGAAAGCCAATGGTCATCGGGAATAAGTATATTGAATTGGAGATAAATAGCAAGGGAAAGTTCATGTATAATTAATGTTGAGAATAAAAGGGAATATCAGCCTAAGCTAAGGAGAGTAAAAGCTGATTTTATCGCCTTAATTTGCCAAATTAAAGAACGGAGAGGGCGGGATTCGAACCCGCGGTAAGGACAAGCCCTACACAGCCTTTCCAAGGCTGCTCGATAAGCCACTCCGACACCTCTCCTGAAACAGTGCCGTATTTATGGTCGTCAGTCTTCCTCTTTTTTCCTGGCGTATTGGGCTATGATTTGCTGCTGGACGTTCGGCGGGACCAGCTCGTAATGACTCAGTGTCATCGAATAGCTGCCGCGTCCACCGGTCACGCTTTTAAGCTGACTGTTATACTGGGCGACCTCCGAAAGCGGAACCAGAGCTTTGATTACAATCAGGTTGCCCGGCAGAACATCCTGTCCGGAGATTCTTCCTCTCCTCGAAGCCAAATCGCCGGTTATGTCACCGACATTCTCCGACGGAACAGTGACTTCCATATCCACAATCGGCTCAAGCAGCACGGGCTTCGCCTTCTCAAGGGCATCGAGAAACGCACCTTTTCCGGCGGCCCGGAAAGCCACTTCCTTCGAATCAACCGGATGATATTTACCGTCATACACGGAAACTTTTATATCCTGTAAAGGGAAACCGGCCACAAAACCGGTCTGCATGACATCATTGATTCCCTTGAGGATAGCCGGTTCATACTGACCGGGAATGGAACCGCCGAAGATATCCCAGTTGTATTCCAGGGAGGGGTCGGAATTACGCTCAGCGGGCTCGACACGAAGATAAACTTCACCGAACTGGCCTGCCCCGCCGGTCTGTTTTTTATGGCGGTAATGTCCCTCTGCCTTGGCGGTTATAGTCTCCCGATACGGAATTTTCGGCTCTTTCGTATTGACCGAGAGCTTAAAGCGGTTCTGCATTTTTTCCAGAATAACACGCAAATGGAGGTCACCGAGTCCGCTGGCCACCAATTCCCGTGTCTGCATATCTCTGCTGACCTTAAAACAAGGGTCCTCCTCGCATAGTCTGTCTAACGCAGAACTGATTTTCTGTTCGTCCCCTCTGGAGGCCGGTTCCAGTGCCAAAGAATACATGGGCTCAGGCACCGCCGGCATAATGAACTTGCCGGAAACTTTGCCGTCATGGACAAGATCACCGACCTCAAGCTCATCAATCTTGGCAAGGGTGACAATATCTCCGGCCTGACCTTCGTTTATTTCATTATTTTCACCTCCCTGTGATTTGAGGATATGTCCGGGACGAATTCCCTTTTTCTCATCATTTCGCAGCAGATTCGTATCCGATTTCAAAGATCCACTAAAAATTCGGATGGTAGAGTATTTCATATTCGAACGGGGATCGAAACTGATACGAAATACGAGGCCAGCGAACGGACCGTTGTTATTTGCTTCTATTTGTTTTACATTTTCACCATCCTTGATCTGTACGGCTCTGGCCTGACGCGGTGATGGTGTGAACTTTACAATAATATCCAATAGCTCCTGCACACCAATTTCTTTACGTGCATCCGTGAAAACAATCGGGATAATCGTCCCGGCTTTCATTGCCTCGACAAATACGGCTGATACTTTCTCCTTGGATATTTCTTCGGATGCAAGATAGCTTTCCATCAGCTCATCATCTGCTTCTATTACACTTTCGATCAGCTCGGTATGGGCCTGGGCGACATCCATAACGGGAGAATCTCCGGATTCGTTCTCGATGCAATCTATTACGGAACTCCTGTCCGAGCCGGGAAGATTAGCACATCGACATTGAGTACCGAAAGAGTCTTGAATATTCTTTATCAATTCAGGAAAAACAACGTTTTCGGCGTCCATTTTATTGATGATAATGATTTTCGGCATATCTGCTTTTGCGGACAACTCGAACATTTTACGAGTATTGGTCTCTATACCGGCGGTTGCACTAATTACAATAATTGCCGTTTCAGCAGCAGGTATAGTTGTAATTGCAGGACCGACAAAATCGGGATATCCCGGAGTATCTATAATGTTGATCAACACACCGGCATGATTTGTATGAACCATAGCCGAGAGAATCGAATGCTGATGTTCCTTTTCCTCGTCATAATAGTCACATATACTGGTCTTGTCGTCAACACTTCCGAGTCTGTTCGTTGTGCCGGTTTTATGCAGGATCGCCTCAGCCAGAGATGTTTTACCGGCTCCGCCGTGTCCTAAAAGCACGATATTACGAATTTGGTCAATATTGGCCACTTCTTAAGCCTCCATTAAAAGATGGTTTCCATTAAAACTTATTTAAAAATCAAAATAAGCATTCTTTATACAATACTCCGGTAATATATGACAAGGATTTTTTCTATATAAAATGCTTTATGAATATTCGGGATAAATACCATTTGAACCGGCGAAACAGCCTGAGGTAATATCAGGGAAAAATAACCGATCACCCTATCAGGGCAGGGAAAACAGTGAATAATTAAGAAAAACAACCCGGCTTTCGGAAGAGAAAATAAAAACCGTCCTCTCGAAATCCGATGCCGTCAAGCGGTGAGAATTCGCTCAATCGGTCCTGATAATCGGGCCCAGATCTTCCAGCTCCTTCTCTGCGGCTTTTCTCTT
>CAYVXS010000024.1:0-14142 GCA_964454885.1 uncultured Pirellulales bacterium | reverse complement strand
GCCGGGACTGGTCGACGACCGAATACAGAGGGATGTGTGAGAAAAGTACCAGTAACTTAATCGTCGTCCTCACTATCGGTGGACATGTACTCTTTCTGGCCTTCGCTGATATAGGCGGGCTCGGCGGGAGGTTCGTCCTCGGTCATATCGGCGTAACCGGCTTCGGCGTCGGCCTCCATCTGGGCGCGGACGTTCTCGTATTCGTCGAGCGTCATCATGACTTCACGTGCCTGGCTGCCTTTGTATTCGCCGAGAATACCGGCACCGGCCATCATCTCGATAATGCGCGAGGCCCGTGCGTAGCCGATATTGAGTTTCCGCTGGAGCAGCGATACGCTGCCGCGCTGGCTTTCCAGAACAATCCGGACCGCGTCGTCGAAAAGCTCGTCCCTGACCATCTCGGAGGGATCGAGCTTCTTAATCTGGGTTAGCTCGGGATGGAACTGCGGCTCGGCGATGTCCTTGAGATGCTTAACGATGTTCTTTATCTCAGTTTCATCGACATAAGTACCCTGTGCCCGGACCAGGTCGCTCGTTCCCGGTTTGAGGAACAGCATGTCACCTTCGCCGAGCAGCGTTTCGGCGCCGTTCTGGTCGAGGATAATCCGGCTGTCCATTCTCGCCGCAACGCGGAAGCCGATCCTGCAAGGCATATTGGATTTGATAAGGCCGGTAACAACGGTTGCCTGCGGCCTTTGTGTAGCGAGGATAATATGAATGCCGATCGCCCGGCTCTTTTGGGCCAGTCGAACGATGTAGGCCTCGATTTCCTTGGCGGCGGTCATCATCAAATCGGCAAGCTCGTCGAGGACTATCACGATGTACGGCAGTGTCTTGGGAATTTTTGCTTCCTCTTCGGGGCTGCTCGGATTGAAGCGTTTGAGAATTTCCTCTTCGCCGAGCTTATTATAATCGGCGATATTTTTGACCTTCGCCTCGGCAAGCAGGGCATACCGCTCGTCCATCTTCACGGTGGCCCACTCGAGGATTTTAACCGCCATCTGGGTTTCGGTTACTATCGGGCACATCAGGTGGGGAATCGTATTGAACGCCGTCATCTCGACCATCTTGGGGTCGATAAGAATCATCTTGACCTCGTCGGGACGTTTGGTCAGAAGTATTCCGGTAATAATACTATTAATGCAGACACTCTTGCCCGAGCCGGTGGTGCCGGCAATCAGCAGGTGCGGCATTTTGGCCAGGTCGGATACGAGCGATTCGCCGGCCGAGTCCTTGCCAAGGAAAAGTGGTATCTGCATCCTTTGCGGTTTGCTGCCGGAAAGCTCCATCATGCTCCTGATGCGGACTTTCTCTTTCTCGCTGTTCGGGACTTCGATGCCGATTGTATGCTTGCCCGGTAGTGGGGCAACGACACGAACGGCACCGACACCGAGCGCACGGGCCATATCGTTCGCAAGCGCGGAGATCTGGCTGACCTTCACACCTGCGGCAAGCTCCAGCTCGAACATTGTCACGACCGGGCCGGTATCGGCGGCAACGACCTTTGCGTTGACGTTGAATTCCGAGAGCAGTTTCTCCAATGCGGTGGCCTTGGCTTTGACGACCTTCTCCTGCTCTGTGGCGTAGCCGTACTCCGGTTGTGCGAGCAGTTCCAGCGGCGGCAGAGTGTAATCCTCGTAGGACGGCTGGACAAAAGAATGGCTCGCCTTTTTGGCTCCGGGACTTTTCGGCTTTTCGCTGTCCAAACGTTTGATGGGAATATTCTCAGGGCGTTTTACCAGGAGATTTTCGATATGTTTGTCTTTGGGGACTTCAGGTTGATCGATTCTTGTCTCAGCCATTGCGAAAGGTTTTTGTTTTATGCTTAATTTTCGCCATATTTCACTGATGACCTGCGAATGCTGTTTTGCCGCCGACCATGCCGGGACCACCGCGCCCGAAAAACGTCCCACGCCGAAACCTAAAAATCGCAGCAATGTCGAAACGATACCGTCGGCCAACAAAACGGAGCCGACTATCCAGATAGCTGTAACTAATATGAAAGTGCCTAACGATGCGAAGTGGTTTCGCAGTATCTGGGCGGAACCGATGCCGAGCATCCCTCCCGAGCCGGCGGGAAAATTAAATACCCGGTGCGGCCACAGGCAATAGAAACTCGTCGAGGCAGCAACGGTGACAAGAACCAGTCCGACCAGGCGTAAGAAAGGCTGGGTAATCGGGCGTTTGGCAAGGTTCATCGCCGAAAAGCTGGTAACGGTTGCCAGGATAATAAATATGCCCGGCCCGATGTAATAGAGTATATAGTAAGCGCAAAATGCCCCTATAGGGCCGCATAAATTTGAGGTTGGATTATTATGAGGATAAGCGAATTTGCTGGGCCAGTCATTAATATTGAAACTGATACAACTGAAGAAAAGAAACAAACAGATTCCTATCCAAAGACAGGTCATCGCCGTTCGGGCCACCGAGCCTGTTCGTTCGCTGTTGGATTTTTTCTTGTACGATTTCTTCTTTCTCAAATCTCCAGCTCCTTCCCAAGTCCTATAATAATTCATATTCAAGGGCGAATAACGCCTTGTCCGGTACGGGACATAACTTATATCGGCAGCTTTTGGGCCTTTTCTACACAATTACAGGCCTTAAAAATAATCCATAATTACCGGCTAACATGGCTTTGTATGAGAAGGAAGAAAATTAAAGAAAGAAAATATTAATTTTCTCTTGACAAAAATGTTACAGTTGTAACAATTGTATATGTTACAGTTGTAATATAAAGGAGATTGATATGAAAAAAATACCGAAAATCTCGGAAGCTGAATGGCAGGTTATGAAGTTGCTATGGAAAAGATCACCGCTAACGGCTAATGATATTGTTGAGACCCTATCCAAAGAGACTTCGTGGAAGCGTGAGACAATTCGCACATTAATTAATCGCCTCGTAGGCAAAAAAGCCCTCGATTTCGAAAAACAGAGCAGACAATATCTATATTTTCCCCTCGTCGAAGAATCAGAGTGCGTAATGGAAGAAACCAAGTTGTTTTTGGACAGGGTTCATGGCGGTTCTATTGAGCCGATGCTCGCGGCTTTCGTAGAAAGTGAAAATATTTCCTCCGAAGAAATTGCCAGGCTCAGGCAAATTCTTGACGGCCGGGAAAAGAAGATCGAAAAAGAAAAATAACCGTTTGAATCACGAAAGGGCTCGTAATGGAAGCCTTTACTATTCATTTATCACCTTTCTTTGAGTGGTTATTAAGAACCACAATTCAAGGAAGTATTCTTGTTTGTTTAATATTCCTGGTCAAATCCGTCGTGAAACATAGGCTACAGATTCGCTGGCATTATTATCTTTGGCTGATTCTGTTAATACGTTTGGCATTACCATGGTCGCCCCAGAGCAGAATCAGCATTTTTAATCTGTTGACACAGTCCGGTTCACTGCTAAAGATAGAAGCAATGAAGATAATTATTCAATCGGACGGAGGCGCATCAAATAAAGGACAATTCGAACCAGCTCCGGATCAAATGAGTAATGGAGCGCTTCGATCAGAGTCACAACCTGCTTCGGATTCGGCCTCCGAAATAGTAAATACAAATAAAGATAAAATAGCTCCCGCTGTAACCCAGCCGAGTCGATCACAAACTATCGGTTTGTCGAAAGTTCTGCCTTTGATATGGTTAGCTGGTGCATTAATACTGGCTGGTTATATATTATTACGAAATATTATTCTTTGGAGGGCTGTCAAAAGTGAACGGCAAGTCACCGACCAGCAGATTCTGGAACTGCTGGAAGACTGCAAAATGCAGATGCGAATTCAAACCGTTGTGGGTGTAGTTGTAACCGACAAAGTAAAAAGTCCGGCCCTTTTCGGTTTCGTTCGGCCGAGATTGTTGCTGCCTCAGGGACTGCTGGAAGAGCTTGACCTTGATGAGCTGCAATATGTATTTCTTCATGAGCTGGCACATCTTAAACGGAGGGATATTTATCTCGGATGGATGGTATCCCTGTTACAAGTCCTGCACTGGTTTAATCCGCTGATTTGGTTTGCGTTCCGCCGAATGCGAACCGACCAGGAAATGGCCTGTGATGCTTTGGCATTATCGACGATGAACATCGAAGAATCCCCGCAATACGGAAGAACTCTTGTCAATCTCTTCGAGAGGTTTTCTCAGGTAACTTACGTGCCCTCGATAGCGGGCATTCTTGAGGATAAATCTCAGCTCGAAAGGAGAATTAAAATGATTGCACAATTTAAAAAGAACTCATATCAATTTTCACCTGTCGCTGTCATCTTGATTATCGTTCTTGGCTGTGTATCACTGTCGGATGCAGATCGCATGAATGCTTCAAAGGATATGATTAATAAGAATAAAATGACTTCCATAGCTGTCGAGCAGTCTGGTCCTATTACACAAGAATTAAAAATTTCTTATACTACCGGTGGTATGGCACTAAGCCCGGACGGGAACAAACTGGCTTATTGCAGAGGTGAAAAGGGAAGTACGACAAATCTTGTTCTACGTGATTTGACTACTGGGGATGAATCGGATATTACGAAAAGAGGGATATTCGGGACCACACCTGTTTTTTCTTCCGATGGAAGCAGGATTGCTTACACATACTGGTCAGATAATAATTCGAAAACAACCGTGCATATTCAAGACATCGAGACAAAAAAGGATAAATCACTGGATTTCGAAGGATTTGTTTGGGATTGGTCCAATGACGGGAAATTTCTTTTAGTCACCAAATCACCTGAATTCGGAGGGGACGGAAAAACATATATATTAACTATTGACGGAGAACAGGCAAGGGCAATGTATGTCCCGTTAGATAAAGGGCTATTCTCTCCTGATTCGAAATACATAAGCTATTCCAAAAATGGAAAAGTGTATTTATATACTATTGACAACAGTGAAACTACAGAGATAGCAAAAGGTTCAAATCCAATATGGTGCCCGGATGGCAGGACAATACTCTTTCTCAGCCAGCAGGCATTCGGCCCTGAATCGGATCTTTGTACGGTGCATATATCAAACAGTGGAATCCCCGACGATATTGAAATTGTAAAACCCGATTTCATCGGTCAGTTGATTTCTTTAAGCAAGACCGGCCGCTTGCTTTACAGCCGGGACTATGAGGAGAGATCGATCTGTGTTGCTGAAGTTGATCCGCAAACAGGACAACCCATTAGTGATTCGAGAAGAATTGCTGTCGGGGCATCGGCTGTCTGGTCACCGGATGGCGGAAGAATAGCTTATATTGACAACGGTGCCCTTCGGATTGTCTCTGCTGATGGCAGCAACAACCGGGAAATTATGAAAGTCAATATTGCCCCCAAGACGAATTTTGTCTGGTCGCCTGAGAGTGAAAACATCTATATGGTAGAAGTAGATAAGCAAAATCAAAATTTTGGTCTCTATGCTATTTCACTGTCTTCTCATGAGAAGCGACTGCTTTTGCCCGATTTTGTCGGACATCTGACCTGTTCACCTGATGGCAAGCACATTGCTTTTATTAAAAATGGCGAATCCTCAAATTATTATGAGGTGTTTATGATTGATACCGATGGAAAAAACTTGCGACAGTTGACATTTAATCAAAACACAAATAGATATTATCCCGCCTGGTCACCGGATGGAAAACAGATTGTATTTGATTCCAATGACCTTAACGGTACGAAAGCGCTTATGTCGGTATCTGTCGAAGACGGGAAAATTCGTGAAGTCTTTCGAGCAAATAAGCCGGGGGATCGATTTTTCATGTCGTCATGGTCGCCCGACGGCAATAAACTTGTTTGGTGCTGTGGAATGGAAATATTCGAGCTTCGTATCGGAAATGTATCGGATGGAAAATATCGCAGATTTGCATTGGATAATTCGAAAGAAGATTACTATGTTTGGCCTTGCTGGTCTCCGAACGATAATAAAATATTGTTTACAGGTTTGAAAACCGTAGATCAACTTATGGTCATGGACAATTTTTTGCCGGAAGAAACAGAGGATTAGTAGCCAGATTCGAGATTTTTTAAGCATGGATTGAGGCGTTATATGTTGTTTGTAAATATTTTCAATTTTGTCAATTAAGTAGATTTGTATTGACAATTTTCAGAAATTGGGTATTTTATCCACTTCTTAATTACTTCTTAGCCAACTCGTGATATTTATTAATCTTTATTGAGAGCTTTGTATGTATTCGGATTATATTCGTAATGTAGCGATAATAGCCCACGTTGATCACGGCAAGACGACTCTGGTTGATCAGCTTTTGTACCAGTCCGGGATGTTTCGTACCGAGGATCTCGATAAACTGGCCGGCGGCCAGCACGGTCTGATTATGGATTCCAATCCATTAGAGCGGGAACGTGGTATAACAATTCTAAGTAAAAACTGTGCCATTAACTACACCGATTCCGAAGGCACCGAATATAAAATCAATATCATCGATACGCCGGGTCATGCCGATTTCGGCGGAGAGGTCGAGCGTGTCCTGAAAATGGCCGACGGCGTGCTGCTTCTGGTCGATGCGTTCGAAGGGCCGATGCCGCAGACAAGATTCGTTTTAAGCAAGGCCCTCGAACATAAAATCCGCCCGATAGTTGTGGTAAATAAGGTGGATCGCAAAAACAGTCGGCCTGACGATGTCGTAAACGAAGTATTCGATTTGCTCGTTCAGCTCGGTGTCGATGACGAGGTGCTGGATTTTCCCTGTGTTTATGCCTCGGCGAAAGAGGGATGGGCCACGACGGACCTTGCAATACCGTCTAACAATATGCAGGTAATATTCGATACGATTATTAATTATATCCCTTCACCTAAGGTCATAGCCGATGCGCCGTTGCAAATGTTAGTGACAAATCAGGAGTATTCCGACTATGTGGGAAAAATTGCGATAGGCAGAGTTTTCGCAGGGAGCATAAGTGAAGGCCAGAAAGTCACCGTCATCGACAAGCAGGGATTTCACACGCAACAGAAGATCTTGCAGATTCATCAGTTCGACGGTCTCGGCCGAAAGCAGGTTTCAAGCGTTCAGGCGGGTGACATCTGTGCGATATCGGGACTCGATCCGGTGGATATCGGGGATACCATCGCCTGTGCCGACAAACCATCGAGGCTTGCGGTTATCTCGGTAGACGAACCGACAATGACAATGACATTCAGAGTCAACGACGGTCCCTTCGCAGGTCAGGATGGGAAATATGTCACCGGCCGACAAATCGGGGAAAGGCTCGAAAAAGAGCTCCAGAATAATGTAGCGTTGAGAGTAGAGCCGGGGCAAAGCCCGGAAGAATTCCAGGTTTCCGGCAGGGGCCTTATGCATCTTGGAATATTACTTGAGAACATGCGCCGTGAAGGTTACGAGGTATGCGTTGGCAAGCCGAATGTCATTTTGAAAGTTGTGGATGAAAGACGGCACGAGCCGATAGAGCTTCTTGCGGTGGATTGTCCGCTCGATTGCCAGAATTCCGTGATGAGCCTGCTGGGTGACAGGCGAAGTGAAATAGTCAAAATCGATGCAAAGAGCGGAGCGAGCGACTTTGTGCATATGGAATTTATGATACCTTCTCGCGGCCTGTTCGGTCTTAACGCCAGAATGATGAACGCCACCGCCGGCAGGGCGGTAATGCATCATACATTCGAGAGATATGAGTTGATGCGTGGAGCGATACCACAGCGCAAAGCAGGTGTCCTGGTCGCAACCAATACAGGGCAAGTGACGGCATACGCGCTCGATGCTTTATACGACCGGGGTATTTTCTTCGTGGAGCCGGGGGAAAAAGTTTACGAAGGCCAGGTGGTCGGGGAGCATTGCAAGGATAATGATATCCCCGTCAACGTCGTGAGAAATAAGCAGCTAACGAATATCCGGGCCGCGGGTAAAGACGACGCCGCGAAAATCAGGCCGGCCAGGAAAATGAGCCTCGAGCTGGCGATGGAATACATCCAGGCCGACGAGCTTGTCGAGATTTGCCCGGGCTCGATTCGTATCCGCAAGCGTCTCCTGAAAGAAACGGACAGAAGACGGCTCGCCCGCCAGGGCAGTCAGTAGTAACGTTTGGGCAGGACTTTTTTCTATTCGAGAAAAAGTGGTTTTATATGCCGTTCGAAAATGTTCTCGGTGACGTTCGCCGCGATTGTTTGTTCGTATGTGTCCAGGGCGTCTGTAAAACGCGTGCCCATCTCGGCGGCGATTTTATAACCGACGTGCAAAAGCTGGCGCAAATTTGGATTAAAACCGGGGCATTTCTGATCATGTCGCAGTGCGGCGGTAAATTTTTGCCCGTCCCATTTGTTGATTTCCTGTGCCGATGGAAGTTTCGCCTGGTCAATATCGATGACGGTGGCGTATGGCCCGCAAAGCTCGTCCATCCGAGTCAGTGCCGCGGCATAAATTTCTTTTGCTATGACGAGTCCTTCTCCGCCGGCGACGGCCAGGCCTATAAGCTCTTCCAGCCACGTAGTACCGGCCGTTTTGATATGCAGACCGGCGTCGAATTTCTTCATTGCTTCTTTCATCGGGGCGTATATGGAAAATTTGTCACTGCCGGAATGAATGCTGAGCTTGAGATTTCCAGGAAGGCCGAATTCTTTCACAGCAAATGCTACGACCGCCAAATCCTCCTGGAATTCCCTGGCGAACTGCGCGACGTCACCGACGTAATCCACTCCTTTATTGAACCGGCCGGTAAATTTCGGCGCGATTGTCTGAGCGGGAACGTCTTCGTTGGCGATGGCGGCCAAGATAAAAAGCATTTCAACCGGCGTTTGCGGCTGGTCGGTTTCGTCCATGGAAACTTCCGTGATGAAATTATCCCCGCCTTTTACCACGGCGATGTGGCGATAGATTTTCCCCGCCTCCTGAGCGGCCAGAAGCGATTTATTTGCGATTCTACCGATTCTTTCTGCGGTTATTTCAAGAGGCTCATCGATTCCATCGATAGAAAATGAGCCGATATATTTTTTATGCTTTTTGATAAAGGAATCTACTTTGGCATTATCCACAGGCTTACCAATAAAATCGGCGACATCCAATGTGAAAAAGTCACTGGAGTCGATGAATTTATCCACATTACCCAGGCCGATATGGTCGGCATCCACAAAATACGGTTCGGTCCAACCGCTGGCTTTGACGGCAGCATCGGCTTCTCTGCGTGTATCGGCGTGCTGTGTGCCGATGATAGTATGCTCCCTGTTAGATTTGTTCCAGACGGGCGTAATGTTAATTCCCTGTTGCTTTGCCTTGATAATCGCAGCTAACTGGGCTTTTCCCTGATGACCGAACCTGTCACCGACTCCGAAAGAATACTTGCTTAAATTCATGAATCGAATCTCCAACCTTCAAAATATTTTCTTCCCAAAGACACCGGCATTACCTGCACGGCATTTTCAGGTATTGATAAGCTTGAGAAGCTTAGGGATAAACATGGAAACCTGGGGGATGTATGTCACGATCATCAGAGCAACAACCATGGCGGCGAAAAACGGCAGAAGAGGACGGATAACTTTAACGATGGTTGTTTCACCTACGCCGCAGCCTACGAACAAACATGTCCCCACCGGCGGTGTACAAAGCCCGATGCAAAGATTGGCAATCATAATCAGCCCGAAATGGACCGGATGGATTCCAAGCTGCTTGACCACCGGCAGAAAAATAGGGGTAAAAATAAGGACCGCCGGTGTCATGTCCATGAATGTCCCAACGAACAAGAGCAAAACATTAATAATTAAAAGTATGATTATTTTATTGCCGGAGATGGATAACAACGCCGCACTGACATTTTGAGGGATATTTTGTGTCGCCATCAACCATGACATCGCCGTTGAGGTCGCGATCAGAAGCATTACGACCGCCGTAGTAATCCCGCACTGCAGCAGGATCCCGGGTATCTCTTTTATTTTCACTTCTCTATATACAATGACAGCCAATATGAATGCGTAAACGACAGCAATAGCCGCGGCCTCGGTCGCCGTGAAAATCCCTCCCAGTATTCCGCCCAAGACGATTACGATAAGAAGCAAGCTCGGGATCGCCCCGATGAAGGACTTGAAAATATCCGCGATGCCGTGTTTGTCCCCGGCGCCGTAATTTCTTTTCTTGCTGATAATTCCGCTGACAAGCATCAGCAATAGACCGAAGACAATCCCGGGCAGGATGCCGGCCATAAACATAGCGACAATAGACACTCCGCCGCCTGCTACCAGTGCATAAACAATCATAATGTTGCTTGGGGGAATCATCAGTCCCGTCGTTGCGGCGGTTGTCGAGACGGCGACGTTGAAATTCTTGTCGTAACCTTTTCGGTTCATCTCGGGGATCATAAAACCGCCGACGGCAGAAACCGCGGCAACCGATGAGCCGGAAAGCGCTCCAAACAACATGCAGGTCAGGACGTTGACATACGCCAGCCCGCCGGTGAATCGTCCTACCAGAGTTCCGGCAAAATCTATCAGCCTTCGCGCTATGCCCCCTTTGCCCATAAACAGACCGGCCAAAATAAAAAACGGTATGGCAAGAAGTGCGAAAGAATCTATTCCCGTGGCCATCCGCTGCGCGATAATTTCCGCGGCGCTGCCGACCGAGCCCATGACATAAATAATAGTCAACAAAGTGGAAATACCTATGCTGATTGCTATCGGCACATTCATCAGAAGAAGAATAACAAAACTAACCGTCAAAATAATTACAGGTGCATCCATTTTGAATCATCCTTTTGAGATTGCTGTGTCTTTCTTAAGTAAAGAACCGATCATCTCAATTATGGTCTCGATGGAGAAAATAATTATAAAGATGCCGCTGATAGGTACCGCAAGATATACATACCCCATTTCAAGATTCAATGCCGGAGTGGGTTGAGAATTTTTCAATGCCGAGGAGACCAAACTACAGCCGCCGTAAATCAGAACAATGCCGGAAAAAATTGCTACAAGCAGATAAACGAAAATCTGGCCGATTGCCTGCCATCTTTCGCTCAGCTTGCCGACGAAATAATCGACTCCGAGATGGCTTTTGCGAATAAATGCCACGCTTGCCCCGAGTAATGAAATCCATATTAAAAGCAGTCTTGCCAGCTCTTCTGTCCAGGATATCTGGTGACCTAAGACATAACGTGTAAAAACTCCCAAGACTACATCAATTACCAAAATACCCATGACCAGCATGACGGTCAGCTCAAGACCTTTTACCAGCAATCCCTTGAATTTGATAATAAAATCGAGCATATACTATCTCCGGGAGATATTCATAGAAGAATAAGCTTACTATAATTTTTCAATTTCCTGCATAAGCTCTCCCACTTCTGTGCCTTTGTAGGAGTCGTGCATCGGCTTTACTTTCTCTCTGAAAGGTTCCTTATCAGGATGATACACGGTGACACCACGTTCCTGGACGATCTTGAGAGCATTATCCGTTGTTTCTTTCCAAAGACGTTTTTGTTCAATTACAGATTCGTCGGCGGCATCCTGTACCATTTTCTGAATATCAACGGGGAGTTTATTCCACGTTTTCAAACTCATCAGAACGATATCGGGGACCATTGTGTGCTCGTCCAGGCTGTAATATTTGCAGACCTCGTAATGGCCGGAAAGATAAAAGCTCGGGGGATTGTTTTCCGCTCCGTCAACGACTCCCTGCTGTAAAGAAGTATATAGCTCGCCCCAGGCGATGGGGGTAGGCGAAGCTCCCAATTCCCTTATCATTTGCATCGATGTTTTGCTTTCCTGAACTCTTATTTTCATCCCTTCGAGGTCGGCCGGTTTCAGTATGGGTTTATCTTTCGTATAAAAACTTCTGCTGCCGGCATCGTAATAACACAATCCTTTGAACCCTTTTTCTTCCCCGGCCTGTAACAGTTTTTTCCCCGCGGGATTATCTAAAAATTTCCAAAGATGGTCTCCGTCTCTGAACAGGTACGGCACACTGAAAACGCTCATCAAAGGGATAAAACTTTCCAGAGGCGATGTGGATACTTTTGTCATATCCAGCAGACCCATCTGGACCTGTTCTATCATCTCTCTTTCCGAGCCTAATTGCTCGCCGGGATATACCTCCAGAACGACTTTTCCTCCGGATTTTTCCTTGAGCTTTTCCGCCATAAAAAGCATGGCTTTGTGAACCGGATGCTCGGTATCGAGTGCATGTCCCATTTTAATAACGGTAACGTCACTTTTTTTGCTGCAACCTGATAAGGAAAGGACAAGTGATATTAAAGTTACGAGAAGAACCGCTTTACGTGCCATGATTGAACTCCTAAATAATAGTTCATATTGTTTTTATATAAGCTTAACAATGAGACTGCGTCTAACGCAGTGATAATTGTGAAGCCTGCGATAATACTACAGGTTTTGTCTTTAACATCTTTGACATAGGGGCACTATAGTAACAGAAATCTCCGACAAATTAAAAAAGAAAATAAAAAAACCCCGCAGAGCATCCATTCTCCACGGGGCAATGAAAAAACACATCAAAAGCACAAAATCAGTTATAAAACAAATGTATTGTCAATCACAGGATAATTTTATTAATTATTTTCCGGTTTATTAATGTTTTGTCCGGTACTTGTAGGTATTCTCACCTCAACACCGAGCCGCCCCAGCTCTCCCGCGACTTCCGGCTGATTCGCATCAAGCTGAAAACTCCGGATAAAATATTCTTTTGCCTTCTCCTTATCGTTTCTGCTCAGATAATAGTAGCCGACCTTTTTGTGAATCTCGGCGGAATTCGGCGCCAAATTAAGTGCCTGCTGAAAACAAAGTATCGCGTATTTGTCAAGCTTCTCATTCTGAAAAGCCAATGCAAGATCGAGCGATTGAGGAGCGGATATAGAAACCTTATTGATGTAATCATCGGCGATATTTTTAGCTTTGGCCGGGTCTCCGCTGTCAATATACAGCTTGACCATCGCCGCCTGGGCCGGCCAGTAAACAGGATCGAAATTCAAAGCTCTGTGATAATGCCACTCCGCCTGCGAGAAGTTGCCCTCGGCTTGATATATCTGACCCAACTGAAAATGTGCGTCCGGATTTTCAAATTTACGATCGAGGGATTTCAGCAACTGTGCTTTTCTCTCTTCGGGCGAGGTTTGTTTTACCGTATTCATTCCCGTTGGCTGGGTATTTTCGTTACAGCCGGCAAGTAAAATCGAGGATAGTAAAGCTAATGCGAAAGAAATAACGACAAGCAAATCAAACCGAAAGGAAAAGTTCCGTATTTCCGATTTTTTCCTGCCTTTGATTTTACTTGCCATTGTTACCTCCATGGTGCAAGTCTCCCCAACTCCCGGATAATATATTAGCTTTAACCTTTAATTAGTGTAATTGTGTCAGGCGGTGGAAATCATTGCAAGAAAAAATTCTTACAATTCAAATAAAAAACCAATTTTTTTCCGGGTAATTTTAATTTAATCCACAACACAGTAACAAATACAATTCAGGGTTCGAGATTTTATAATTTATGTAATAAAATAGAGTGGTTCAGCGACTATTAGATTGACGGTGGTTGCTCAGAAGGAGATTGATGTGCAAGTAGTTGACTGGAAAATGATTATCGAAGAACACGGCCCGGCCGTATGGCAGACGGCGTACCGGCTGCTTGGCAACGATGCTGATGCCGCCGATTGCTTTCAGGATACGTTCGTCTGTGCCCTGAAACTGGCCAAACGTCAGCGGGTGAGGAATTTCCCCGCCCTCTTGACCCGGCTGGCCACTACCAGGGCGATAGACCAGCTTCGGCGAAAGTTTCGCCGCGAACGAATCGGTTCTTTGGAAAACGGCCGGCCCGAAGAACCGGATAATAATCCGAATCCGGCGCAGTACGCCCAACAGCAGGAATTGACTGCCATGCTGAAAACGGCTTTGGTTCATCTGCAGCCGCAGGAAGCACAGGTTTTTTGCATGAGATACTTGAATGATATGAGCTATCGACAAATTGCCGCCGAGCTTGGCATCAGAAAATCCGCGACCGGCGTCATACTGCACAGGGCCAGGTTGAAACTGCGGCAATTTTTCGAAGTCTCGTCAAAAGAGCATAAAAGTGAGGTTGCATTATGAAAGAAGATGAAAATATTTTTGAAAAAGCGGTCAAATCTCTTAAAAATAAGCAGGTTCCTCCCGGCCCTTCCGATGAACTGGCCAAAGCGACGATTGAAAAGCTAAACAATATATCTGAGCAACCGAATACTATTGGAT
>CAYVXS010000023.1:0-14207 GCA_964454885.1 uncultured Pirellulales bacterium | reverse complement strand
CCAGCAGTCCGATGCTAAACAGCAGGCCGGCGAGCAGCAGCCTCAACTCAAATTAAGCCGGCATAAATCTTTCACGTTATTGCAGAAAATCATTGCCATAGGGATAATTTTTATTACCACGCTGCTTCTATATATATTCTTCGGGCTAAAGACGGATTCCACTCCGGACCCGAGATTGACATCGGCAGGGCAACTACCTTCTTTAGAGCAGGGGGATTTGAATGTAAAACCGGTAAAAACAGATTCTAAAAGCATAGAAGATACTCAGACGGCGAACAAAGGCGACGATTTTCTGCTAAAACAACCTATCTCTCTGAAGGTCGCACGGGACTTTTTCAAACAAAAGAATTACCAAAAGGCTTATTTGGTTTACGAGAGGCTTTACGAAGCACTGCCGATAAGCGAGGTTATGCTCAGGGATTTCATTCAGCTCCAAATGGCGCAATGCCTTGAGATTAACAAAGACTATGAGCAGGCGAGCCGACTTTATGTGTTGATATCGGAAAGTCCCTCGCCGGTTGTTAGGATAATCGCAAATTATCATCTTGGCCTGCTCGAAATTCAAAGAAAGCGTTACCTTTATGCGAGAACGAGAGCATATAAGGCACTGGCACTGGTAAAAGCGGTTGATTTTGACAACGACTGGGAGCTTTCATTCGAGTGTGATTGTTATTTTCTCGCTGCCGAAAGCCTGACGCGTTACGTTCTTTCTCTAAACAACGCGGATAGTGACATCCCCGAAGATTTATGGACAAAACCGAGTATTTCCATGGAGCCGTTCGCAGATTTAGGTGAGGAACAATTGCGCCGGGCCTTGAAATCCGGCTCCGAATACCTCAATGCCGGGTTGCTTGACCCGAAAATAGCACGACTCGAAGACAGGGATTTTTTGCCTCGCTGGTCTGTGACATCCAACGGGGCGCCTATCGAGGAATTGCTTGCAAAATTCGCCGCTGTTGCCG
This sequence comes from uncultured Pirellulales bacterium, assembly GCA_964454885.1. Classification (GTDB taxonomy): domain Bacteria; phylum Planctomycetota; class Phycisphaerae; order Sedimentisphaerales; family Anaerobacaceae; genus JAFGPS01. Next base: position 13,245 of record CAYVXS010000023.1, on the reverse strand, counting down.
ATATCGATGTTCAATGGGCGTTCGAGCGGAGTCCGGAGCTGAATTCCGAGCCTGAGCTGTTAAGGCTTAGTCCGACCACGGTCCATTTGTCGAGCTTGACCACGGAGCAAGTCGTGTTAATAGCGGCCGGTTGCACGGGGCTTTTGGCTCGTTCGGAAGAGGATTCGGGAAGATACAAAGTGACGGTATATAATCCTGCGGATTATTCTTCTTTGAACGAGCATGTAACTTTTCTCGGCAGACAGGCAATTTCGCTGTGGCGGAAATATATTCTCATGTTCAACAGCGAAAAACGCCTGGGTAATGCGCATTTTGCAATGGGACTGCTGCAGGCCCGGACAGACATGGCGGCCGAAGCTATTGCCGAATACAAGCTTGTGGCAAACCGGTTTTCGCAGACGTCCCTTGCACCCTACGCCTTTTTACATTCGAGCAGGATAAAAACCGAGCTTCGCGATTACCGCGGCGCCCGGGAGGATTTGAAACAGCTTATCGAGCAATATCCGGATACGGAAATTCACGGCCGGGCATATCTGCAACTGGCCGATGTCACTAAGCTGGCGGGGCTCTACGGCGAAGCCGCACAGCTTTACTGCAGGGTATATAACTTCGGTTTGACAGACGATTCGAAAGCAGCATCCGCTTTCGGGGCGGCCGTATGTTTCTTTCAGATCGAAGCCTACCAGGACGCCGTAACGTGGCTGGAGCGATACCTCGATATAGCAAAAGACGACCGCAGCAATTATTTGTATTCCGCTTATTTCCTCTTAGGTAAATCCAATCTGGCATTAGGAAATTTCGATCAGGCCTCCGCCGCTTTCCAAAGTGCCCTTACCGAGCAGACATCGAGGGAGCAGTATGTCGAGGCCGTCAAAGCCCTGGTCCAGGGCCAGATAGATCAGGAGAATTTTATCGAAGCGCTCGATGCACTTGAAAACGCCCATACCGTTGCTTTGTCCGAGGAGCAATCCGTTGATATGCAGCTGCTCAAGAGCAAGGTTTATCGTAAGCTGGGACTGGTTGACTACTCGATAGATTCCCTGCGTAACCGGGCCGAATATGTCACTGACCCGAAGTTAAGGATTAAAATTACTTACGAGCTTGCACAATGCTATCTCGCCGACGGAGACCTGGAGCATGCACGCGACAGTTTTAGCGATGTTCTTCGTGCTGTCGAGCCGGGGCCGATGGCCGAAAGTGCCGCACTCGAACTGGCTAAGGTATGCCTGGAGCTTGGAAATAGCTCCCAATCCATATCCGTCTGTTTGCAGCTTTTGGATACGGACCTTACGGAACAAACGAAACAGAAGGCATTGAAGACTCTGGCGGCCGCATACGACCGGCAGAAGGATTACGACAAGGCTGCGCTGGCCCTTTCCAATCGGTGGTAATCGATATGAAAAACGAAAACTTAAAATACCGCATTAATTCCGAACTTGTGGCTTCTGCTTTTTGGTTTTGTTTATGCGCACTTTGTCTTACGCTTATGCCTTTCGACCTCTTGTCGTTTGTTACCGGGCCTGCTTTTGCAGATTCCGAAAAATTGGTCGAATATAAATTAAAACAGGATGATTTCACGGACTCGAACGATTCGAGCGTTTCGCTCAGACGTCAATTATGGAAAACCGATATTGCCCCGGTAATGGAAGGAAAAGACAGCGACAAAAAGGATGATCTGAAAGAATTAATCTCGCAAATTCGTGCCATAGAAGTTCAGCCCCAGGAGCAGGCCCCTAAGCTGGTATCCGCGCCGAAGATAATCCCGGCCGCCGGGCCTGATATTTCCGACGTAAACACGGAGCCGGAAGTACAGATTAAGCCGGAATATGAGCCGAACCTGCCTTACACACCGATAAGCGATAAAACGCTTAAAATTCTCGGAAACCTCGCACAAAATCCTAAACAGATAGACAATCCCATGGAGCTGGGTGAATTGTTATTTTGTAACGGCAAATACAAAGAGGCGGTTTTATTTTATCAGGAAGCCCTCAACCGTACGGAGCCGAATAATCCCGATAGTGCGATGAACAGGGCCTGGATATTATTTCAAACGGGCAACTGCATGAGAAACAGCGACATGCCCGGGGCTGCAAAGATATACGGCCGGCTCATTACGGAATTTCCAAATTCCCTTTGGGCACGGATGGCCATGGTGCAGAGCCAGTTCATAACATGGTATCAGAAAGACGAGCCTGAAAAATTAATTAGCGACAATAATCCCAAAAATGTGAAGGTTAAATAGTAATAGTATTCAGAGATAATTGACTATGCAGCAAGAGAAAAACACCAGGACAAGGAAAGTGGAAACCGACAAAGAAAATACGGCAAATGTATTGATAGTGGATAATGACCCGGAGACGGCCCGTTTTATGCTCGCGATTCTGGCCCGGAAAGGAATCAGGGGACATATCGTCGATAAACCCGAAAGCGTGATGGACTTTATCGACAAGGACAGTTGCGACCTTATTTTTGTCAATGATACGCTGAGCACCCGGATTGGGATGACAGGTAAGCATCAGGATTGTGACGAGCTGCTGGGCAAAATAAAAGCAAATTCACCGGAGTTGCCGGTGATAATGACAGCCGAATCGGAAAACTCGAAAGCACATCGGCAGTTAATCGAAAGGGTGATCAAGGCAGTCCGTCATGGCTGCTGTGATTATTTGATCAAACCTCTCGATAGAAAAAAAATCGAGGAGCTTCTGGATACCTTTGTCCCCGTTCACAGCCACTCGACGATAGATTCGGCGTATGAGGGGACTCGATGTCTTTACAAAATCGTAGGCAGGAGCGTCAAGCTTGACCGAACAGTCGAACTGGCCAAAAAAATCGCTCCGACATCGGCCCCCGTATTAGTCAGCGGCGAAAGCGGCACGGGTAAGGAGCTGATTGCATATTTAGTCCATAGTAAAAGTAAAAGGGCGGATGGCTCGTATATCAGAATCAATTGTGCCGCCTTGAGCGATACGCTTCTCGAAAGCGAGCTGTTCGGACACGAAAAAGGAGCCTTCACAGGGGCTTACACCCAGCGAAAAGGCCGATTCGAAATGGCACACGGCGGGACCCTTCTTTTGGACGAAATTACCGAAACGCCGATCAGGTTCCAGGCCAAGCTTTTACGGGTGCTCGAGCAACAGGATTTCGAACGCGTCGGCGGAAATGAAAGCGTCCGGGTCGATGTCAGGATAATAAGCACTACGAATAAAGACCTGCTGCGGGAAGTTCAGCGGGGGCGCTTCCGAAAAGACCTTTACTATCGTTTGAGCGCAGTGAGGCTGACCCTGGCTCCGTTAAGAGAACGTCCGGACGATATCCCCGACCTTCTCTGGCATTTTGTTAATCTCTATTCCCGTGAAGTGCAGCGTCGTATTACCGATCTCGATCCCGCGATGATGGAAATTTTCTCAAAATATCACTGGCCTGGTAATGTCAGACAGTTGCGAAACGTAGTACGAACATCCCTGATGCTGGGAGTGGGATCGACGTTATCGCTGGCCGACGTATCGTGGCTTTTCGACGAGCTCCAGCCTTTGCAGCAGCACGAATATCAAAATCAAGGTCCGTCCCTGGGGTCTTCGGTGGAATACTCACAGCAGGATATTATTGACGAACAGGAAAATTGCGGCCTTGGTGGATTGCCCCTCGAGCAGGTAGAGCGGCAGGCGATACTGGAGACGTTACGCCAGATGGGTGGTAACCAGACCAAAGCCGCAAAAATCTTAGGCATAAGTGACAGGACGTTGAGAGACAGGATACATCGATATCGTAAGGAAGGCTGCCTGCAGCCGGCATAAAACAGCCCAAATAATTAATAATTGAGGCGGATATATGGCAGATACGGATGAAACAAAAAAAGAAAATCCCAAAGAAGAGGCAAAGGCCGAAAAAGGCGAAAAGAAATCTTTGATTAAACGCCTTCTTCCTGTGGTGATAATAATTGTCATAGTAGGTCTCTTCTCAGGTGCAGGCTTCTGTCTCGGCAAATTGCTTGCTCCCGATGCATCGAATCCGGACGGAACAGAAGCAGAGGCGGCCGAACCGGACAAAGCGGAAGTTGCACAGGCGGACGTCGATTCCAAAGATGGTTCCAAAAAAGTCTGGTATTATGATTTTGAACCAGTTGTTGCTAATCTGAATGAGCCGAGTGTGGCACGTTATGTTAGTTTAACAATAACGCTTCAAATCGGCTCTGGTTTATCCGAAAAAGACGGAAAAGCCATTATCGATGAGAAAATTCCCATTTTGACCGACTGGCTGACGGTATATCTCGCAGGTCTTAGTCTGGATGATATAAGAGGTGATAAGAATCTTAAAAGTATTCAGGCGCAGATTCTCGATGCTTTTAACGAAAAACTTTTTCCCGATTCCAAGCCCAGGATAAAACACATATTATTTAGAAACTTCGCCGTGCAATGAGCAATAAAGCTTTTGACAATTTAACCTCAGAAAAGATACAACACCTGCTTGCGGCCGTCGGTTCGGCCCCGAAAGAGGAAAGCTCCCAGGTAGAAGCTACGGAGCATAACTGGACCGAACCTCACTACTTCAGCGGCGAACAGCTCAAAAATATCTCCTCTTTTGCGGAAATCCTGGCTGCTGCGGTAGCTAAAAAATTTACCGACTTCTGCCGGGGCAAGTTCGAGGCGACAGTTCTTTCAACCAAACAGTTTTTTGCAGACGATCTTGTTAAACAATATTCGAACGGTGAGCAGAAGTATTTCTATCTGCCGTTCGATAGTGAAAACGGGCTCCGGCTCGGACTTCTCGGTATGAACGAAAAAACCGCAATTGAATGGACAAAATTATTGCTTGGTGATACTGAATCGAAGGAGAATGCCGAAAAGGAATTATCGCAGTTGGAGAAGTCTCTTTTATTAGACCTTGCATCCGCTGTAGTTCGCGCGTTTTCTCAATCCCATACGAGCTTTAATTTTTCTCCGGCAAATAACCTGGCAAGCGGGCAGTGGCCGCTCGATATTGATGGTGCGGAACAGTTGTGTAAGATTGATTTTAACGTGAAGCAATCCGAGGCGAAGGACAGTACAGAAGCATTCTTTTTAATTCCGTGCGGCAGTCTGGACGCCGTCTCCGGAAAAACAAAAAAAGATGTTTCCGAGATATCGCAGGAAAACATCTCCAAAATGATTCAGGAGCATTTCGAGCAGACCTCGGTATGCGTTACGGCCCAGTTGGGCCAGACCGAGCTTAGTTTCGAGGAAATGATGAACCTGCAGGCAGGTGACATATTACTGCTGGATAAAAAAGTAACGGACTTCGTGGAATTAATAGTAAATGAACGAACGTTCTGCTACGGCTGGCCCGTGCGATCGGGCGGCAGGTATGCCGTGGCAATTTCAGAGACGGCATTTGAAGATACGGAATAAATACAAATCCGGAAAAGGCTTTGTTCAATAGAAGGAAGTATTAAGATGGCAAAAGCAGCAGAAGCGGTAAAAGAAAATACCACGGAAAAGCAGGAGGACTCGAAGAAACAGGCTCAATCAGTCGAGCTTTCAGAGGCCGGTGAGAGCAGTGTATCGGGTCCGGGGGGAAGCATTGGTATTCTATTGGATATGAACGTTCCGGTTACAGTCACTATCGGACAGACGGAGATACCCGTCAAAAGACTTTTGCAGCTTGGGCCCGGGGCGGTTTTGAAGCTTAACAAGCCCATTAACGAGCCTATAGATTTGTACCTTAGTGACAGTAAGTTCGCCACGGGAACTGTTGTAGTGGTTGACGGGCGTTTCGCCGTTAAAATTACTCAGATTCTCGGCATAGATGATTCTTCCGATAAAACCGAACAGGAATAAATTCAGGACAGGATTCTAATGGCGGCAGCCGCACAAAAAAACAGACAGCCAACCCAGGGGACAAATGCCGTTCTTGCACCGCTGTCGGTTTACAGCAATTATATCCTGGCTTTCGGCCTGGTGGCTGTACTCGGGACGTTGATAATCCCTTTGCCTACGCCGATTCTGGATATGCTTTTGGCCTGCAGCATATCTTTAGCGGTCGCTGTATTGATCGTCACCTTGTCGTCTAAAGAGGCACTGGAATTATCCACTTTCCCGTCATTGCTGCTTTTTGTAACTTTGTTTCGTCTTTCTCTTAACGTTGCCTCGACCAGACTGATACTCCTGCAGGGTAACGCGGGTAAAATCATTCAGACGTTCGGCGATTTCGTAGCCGGTGGAAGTTTCGTAGTCGGCCTGGTCATCTTTCTTATTCTTGTCATAATCCAGTTTATTGTAATCACCAAAGGTGCCGAGCGAATCAGCGAAGTTTCCGCCCGTTTTACACTCGACGCGATGCCCGGCAAGCAGATGGCTATCGATGCTGACCTTAACGCCGGGACCATAACGGAAACACAGGCAAACGAACGAAGGTCGAAAATCGTCAAGGAAAGCGAATTCTACGGGGCCATGGACGGTGCCAGTAAATTTATCCGGGGTGACGCCAAGGCCGGTTTGATAATAACCGCCGTTAATGTCATCGGCGGGATAGCCATGGGATATTCACACGGTATGAATATCGCCGGGGCCGTAAGGACATATTCCATTCTTTCAATCGGTGACGGTCTTGTCAGCCAGTTACCTTCGGTGATAATTGCGGTAAGCTCAGGATTTCTGGTGACGAAAATATCGTCTCGATACAGTGTCGGACAGGATTTGTCCAGGCAGTTCCTGAAAACCAGCCAGCCGTTAATAATAGCATCCTTTATCATAGCGGCGATGGCTCTCGTTCCCGGCCTCCCGAAAATTCCCTTTTTATTACTGGGCATCGGGGCGGCCGTATGCAGCAGGGCCGTGGCAAAACAGGAAAAAAGCCACAAGACCAAACAAATCGCCGGGCCACAGGCGAAAACCGAAAAACAGCCCATCGAAGAGCTTCTGGATGTGGACCGTGTCTCCGTGCATGTCGGCGTTCGTTTAATCGGTATGGTCGATCCACGCAAGGGAAGTTCTATATTCGACCGTATCGGGGCCTTACGGCGAAAATTCGCCCAGCAGCTCGGCATTATCATCCCGTTAGTGCGGTTGCGTGACAATATTACATTAGAGCCTTCCGCTTATGAGATACGAATCGCGGAGCTTCCCATCGCGAGCGGCAGACTGGAGCCTGAAATGTTTCTGGCTATGGATCCGGGCACGGTGCGGGCGAAAGTGGACGGTATTAAAACGACCGAGCCGGTTTATGGGCTGCCGGCCTTATGGATTGCCCCGGCCGCAAAGGAAAAAGCCGAGCTGAATGGTTATACCGTGATCGATCCTGAATCGGTTTTCATCACGCATTTGTCCGAAACTCTGCGCAAGCACGCCGATGATCTCCTGACCCGGGAGGATGTCCAGCTTCTGGTGGACAGACTTCGTAAAACCCAGCCTTCGTTGGTGGGGGAGGTTGTGGGCCCGGACAAAGATGTCTCTATCGGGCTGCTCCAGCGGGTATTGAAAAATCTTATAAAGGACGGCATTCCGATTCGCGAGATGACCGCTGTTCTCGAATCGCTGGGAGAGAACGCCGGTAAAACCAAGAATTCCGCAGTATTGACGGAGCTGGTTCGCAAACGCCTGAGCAGAACGATTACCGAGCAGTATAAAAACGAAGCCGATAAAATTCTGGCCATAACCCTCGACCCATCGCTGGAACATCAAATGGTTTCGACTCTGCAGCAGGAAAAAGACGGCATGTCCCTGGCATTGCCGACCGATACGGTGATGGACATAAGCAGAAGGACCGCACAGGCATGGAAAGCCGTAATGGACCAGGGAAAAGAAAAGGTGATTTTATTGTGTGATTCGAGAATACGCTCGCCTCTGGCGGCGATGCTTTCGAGAACAGTCTCGATGCTGCCTGTCGTCGCCTATGACGAAATTATTCTCGGAACAGAGGTAGAGCCGATAGAAATAATATCCATAAAGCAGGTCGAATCGACACAGCAAACTTCGCAGGAATATGAGATGGTGACACGTTGATTGATTTGATGGATTAATATGAGGTAAATATGCCGCTACACGTACGGTCAATTGCAGTAAGCATCTCGGTGTTGAGTTTCTTCGGCCTGAGTTTAATCGGGTGGCTGAGCGGTCTGTCCCCGTATGTGTGCTGCAAGAGGGCGATTGCCGGGGCGTTAATTGCGTACATCGCAGGTTCGGTCGCCGTCAGGGCCGTAAACGCCGTATTGATAGATGCGATGATCGAAAGCAAGAATGAGAAAATAAATTCCGGAGATTCCGTTGGTACCCGTAATAGCTGAAAACACCCAGGAACAAAAAAAGAATCTCAACGGCGTCGCGCTGCGCGCGTATTCCGACCAGAAGGAATTTGACAACAGCGGAATCGAAAACGAGCGGATAATTCAGTACCTGCCTATGGTCCATAAGATAGTCAGGAAGGTAATAATGTATTTGAAACCTCCTTTGTCGTTCGAAGATATGGTCTCTGCCGGTACCGTCGGTCTGGTGAGGGCCGCCCGCGATTTCGATCCCTCGCAGGGTGCCGAATTCAAGACCTACGCCTATATCCGGATAAAGGGGTCGATTCTCGACGAGCTCAGGGGATGGTCCATCATACCTTCGAATTTGAATAAACGGATACGCGACGCCCGGCGTCTTAGCTGGAAGATTACCAAAGAGACCGGCGTGACACCGACCGACACCGAATTAGCCGAAAAGCTCGGCATCGAAGTCGAGGAGCTTTCGGAAATGTTCGAGAACGACCGCGTACAGCATTTCGTTTCGCTTGACGGCTTCGTGGAAAATTCACCGGTTTTGGGAAATCTCCCGGCGGACGGGACAAAATCGCCCGACGAGCAGATAGAACGTCAGGAGCTTGTCCATAAGCTGGCCGAGGCGATACAGCAACTTCCGGAAAAACTTCGACAGATTGTCCTGCTTTATTATCAGCAGCATCTGACTATGAAAGAAATTGCACAAATCCTGGAGCTGACGGAGTCGCGTGTCAGCCAGTTACACGCGAGTGCATTATTTAATTTATCGGTAAAATTGAGGAACTGGAAAGATGGCGGATTATGATTCGAATATTATTAAACCGGTCGATAATTTGCAGAATGTCACCGGCCTTGCTCCGACCAGACGCCGCGAGGAAAGGTCCCGCCGGCAGCAGTTAAATCAGGACAACCCGGAACAGCAGGAACAAAAGCCGGGCGAGCCGGTCGAAGAGCAGGTCACGGAAGATGTCGGGGAAAAATGGAACGTAAATAATTCCAACGGTAACAGGATCGATTATCGTGCCTGAAAATCGATAAGCAAAAAATATCGGGACGAAGAAAATGCAAAAAAGAACAGGACAGGTATTAAAAAGTGACCAAATCGAGCTTCAAGGGAAGTTCCAGCTCAGTCCGGGACAAACCCAGGTAAACAAAGCCCGGCCGAATAATCAGGTCGCGGCCGCCCCGCAGGTGCGGATTCTGGAAAACAATCCCGAATACGCCGTCATCGGTGTCACCTGCTGCTGCGGCTCGGAATTCTCAATAAGGTGCGACTACGCCGATGCCCGGGCATCCGGGCAACCGGAGACATAAAATATATCCGAAAATAATTCATAAGGAGATAAGTGCTATGGAACGTTACAGAAAAATATGCTTTCCGATTATATTGGCCCTGATATTTCTCCCGCAGGGCTGCTCGACCGTTCAGAATTCACAAAAGGACGACGACCAGGCCGGCCTGTCCGAAATGCTCCGGAACGATTCGGTCGCAAGAAGGTTTCAGGAATCTTCCACACAAAAAGCCACCGCGGTCGATTCCGCGATAGAGCTTTCGGAAAAATATGCTAAGCTCACCGACGAAGCTTCCATGCTGAGGCAGCAGAACAATGACCTTGTCACACGTAACCAACTGTTCGAAGACCAGGTCGCCGCTTTGGAAAAACAATTGAGGCAGACGCAAAAAGAATTAGCCGAGGCGAACGAAGTTCTGATCGAAATGCGGGTCGAGCTGAATAACTGGAAAAGCGATGTCATCGGATTCCGCGAAGAAATGCGGGACGCCGAATCAGCCCAACTGGAAGCATTGCTCAAAATACTCCACGTTCTCGGCGGAGAGATAAGAACCGAAACAACATCCGCCCAGAACGGCACAGTCGGCTCGGCGGACACCACCGTTGCCTCGCTCGGCAATTCCAGGTAAGCGTGTTGGGGAATTAATTTGCAGGTGAATCGAATGAGCAACCGGATAATTTCACTATCGCATTTTTTATTTCGCCGGTCGATTTTGCTGCCGGTATTAGTTGTCACTCTTATCTCGGGCTGCGATTCCGGCGGGACTTACATCCCGAAAACGAATTACTCCTACGTAAATCCGAATATGGATATAACCACTATCGGCAGGGTCGCCGTCGTCGAGCTGAAGAACGATTCGAAATATCCGCAGGCATCCTCCGATATAACCGAAACCCTGTTCCAGGCACTGCAAAAGAAGCAGCTTTTCGGCCCGACCATCATCAGGCAAAACGACCCCGTATGGCGCAGCCTGCAGCTCGAAGCGGATTCGACCTACACACTCGAGCAGACCTCCACTATACGCGAGTCGTTAAAATGCGACGGGATATTAATCGGCACGATAACGGAATATCGGCCGTACCCGCACATGGCCGTCGGATTAAGGCTGAAAATTGTGGATTTAAGGGACGGGCAACTGCTCTGGGCGATCGAACAGATATGGGACATTACCGATAATCAAACCGAGCATCGTATCAGAAGATATTACAAATCCCAAAAAAACATGGGGTATCCGCTGCTTAACGAGCATTTGGTCTCCGTAAGTCCGATGGAATTTATCCGGTTCGTATGCTCCGAAGTGGCGGATACGTTATAAACGATGGTAATTTTTATATGAATTTTAAAAAAAAGGACTTAAGTTTTGCCGAATTTCAGCGAAAAGAATAGTGGATTAATAGTACTGAAAGGCCTCTTTTATAATGATAGATAAAATAGAAATACATCGATCGCTGCTCGATTCGGCGTCTTCATCGAAACAGGTAAAAGCCGGTCAGGCCCATACCGATAATAATACCGACGTAACCGTCCAGGTTGATAACGCCAACCTTATAAATAAAGCCCTGCAAATCCCCGAATCGGACCCGCTGAAGCTCGAAAGGGCACGAGAGCTGTTACTATCCGGCCGACTCGAATCCCCCGAAAGCTTCCTCGAAGCCGCACAAAACCTCTACGACTTCGGAGTATAACGCAACGTCGTTACAAAGAATTAAGCAGCCACCACAATCTTCAACACATTTGCCTGAATAAACGTCCCTTATTTCAGGCATTAAAATTCAGAAGGTAATTATTATCTTAATAGAGATAATAGCTTTCTCCTCTTACGCTTTTTCCTGGAAGGCATAAGAAAAAATCTTTTCAATTGCTTTTCTAATGTATTTGAGTGGGCCTTGAATTTGGAATGAGGGATTGCAGGTTCACGAATCAGCCCGGATGCAGGACTGACAGAAGGGGAATTTAATCCATCGAATTGTTGAATATTATCAAGTTCTGGGTCCCAAACTCCCTCGAATATTGACTTCACGTCCTTGTGCAAACCCGGCTTATATTGAGCCATGATTTACCTCTTTGATGATTACATCTTTTGGATTGTCAAAACAGAAAGTTGTTGTGACGGCTATCGATGCACTAATTTTTACATCTTAGAAAGATGTACAGGTATTAATATTACACTCCTCCTGTCCTGTTTAATTGCGAACGGCAAAACGTCCCTTGGCAATTAAAATACTTTCTGAAGCGTGATATCCTTATCTGAAATTCCCATCCTGTTTCTATAACTTAACAAGGCCGGGGGTAATTGTCAAGTATAAATAACCGTTAAACGCAAGGTGCTGCCCTGTGAAGTTCGCTGCAAAGCACGAGAAAAAGAATCAAATTTGCTTTTAATCTCATTACGAGGGGGCCGGTAGACCGGCGTGGCAATCTTCCATTAATATAAATCCGCTACTGTTTTTCGTCCTCAGTCGTCATTCATGAATTTGTGATTGTCGAAGGTAACGGAAATACGGATGATGTTCCCTGAATCCCATTTTTCTAAAATACGTCCTTGTTTTGGCCGATAAATACTTCAGGAAAGGATTACATCAGGATATGCGAAATTTCTTGCGGATTTTTATTATTATCGGTTGTGTAATGGCGACCTTATTTTTGTTTGGTACAACCGGATATTTTCTTATTGAAGAAAATTGGTCGTTAATTGACGCTTTTTATATGACCGTAATAACTATTTCGACCGTCGGTTTCGGCGAGACACACACACTTTCGGCTAATGGAAGGTTATTCACTGTACTGCTGATTTTTATGGGCCTTTTAGCCATCAGCACAATCAGTGCCCAGGCAGCCAAAATGCTCATAAACAGTCAAATCAAAAACATTCTCGGGAGAGGCAAAATGCTCAAGGAAATTAAAAAACTCAGGGACCATTATATCGTTTGTGGTTTCGGCAGGATAGGCAGTACAATTTGCAGCGAACTTATACAAAATAAAATCCCGTTTGTAGTAATCGAGAAAGACGACCATCTGGCTGACGAAGCGGAGAGAAACGGGTGCCTTGTCCTGAAAAACGACGCGACTATGGACGCGGTTCTTAAAGAAGCAGGCATAGAAAAAGCCTCAGGTGTAGTTGCCGCCCTTAACAGCGATGCGCACAACCTGTTTATTTCCCTTGCCGCCCGGGAACTGAATCACAACATAAGAATTATTGCCAGAGGAGAGGAATCCGGCATTGAAGCCAGATTGATTCGGGCCGGGGCGGATATCGTAGTTTCACCGCTAAAACTTGGTGGAAAACAAATTGCCGGAATGATAACCGAAAACTTAAAGCATCCTGAGAAGCCATCCGGCGAATTACCAGATGCTTATCTGCTTCAGCAGATTACCTGCACTGAAAACGCCTGTAAAACTGTTGAGGAGATGGTAAAAGAAGTCCAGGGATTATTGGCGATAGTTCTTATGCGCTCCGATGGAACAACTGAAATAGCACCGGATCCGTATGTTGTGCCCGGAAAGAATGATTCGCTACTTATATGCAGACCCAACCGTCTCAACACTTGAGTAGTGGTGTGCGGCGTGTTACTCTGCGAAGTCCAATACGAAGCATGAGAAGTCGCACCGAGATAATATCACTCTTTCATTGCGAGGAGCAGCGTCTTGTTGTCGCCCGCTGCCTCGACTTATGTCGTGAAACACAGGGGCCAGAAGACAAGAGCAGGGCCGCGGCAATCTTC
>CAYVXS010000022.1:0-14221 GCA_964454885.1 uncultured Pirellulales bacterium | reverse complement strand
AAAAAGCAACCGGTTCTCCCTGGTTTCTATTTATACGTGATCAAAAAATTGGCGAAAAAAACGTGAGAAAAAGCAGTGATATAATAAGAGGCAGCCAGGCAGGCAAACAAAAAATGTCCGGCCCTGCAGGAACAAGGGAACCTGCAATAAAAGCGCAAAACGGGCCCGCGCTTCGCGGTGTAGAAAACCCGGCCAATCGCCCTTCCCGCAATTATGCCCGGACAATCGGTCTGTTCGCCACAAGGATAGGGACATTTCTGCTGCTGCTCGCGGCAGCGGCAACGGCGATACCCGCCTGGCACGGCTGGCAGTCATACGTAATGATTCAAACGACCGAGGCCCAGCTCAAGCAGGTAACCTCTTTAGAGGGCACGTCTATGTACTGCGACGAGGCACTCACAATGTCACTGAAAATGGCCGCGGCGACACACGATATGAAGTGGGCGGACCGATACGAAGAATTAGGCAAACGGGAAAAACCGATAATACAAGCCGCCTGGGACATTCCCGGTGACAGCGCCGTCAGTGCAGACGCCGTGCTAACCGCTTTCGCCGAGAACAAGCTTACCGAAATGGAAACCGAAGCCCTCAAACTGATACGCAGGGGAAAATACGACTATGCAACATTAATGCTCGAAGACAGCGAATACCAGGACCAAAGGGACGCGTATCAAAGGGGAATGAAATCGTTCACCGCCAACGTGCACAAAATCCTCAAGGAGCGCTGCGAGAAGCTTTGGCACGACGTTCAAATGGCCCTCGTATTGATAGGTGCAGTCCTTCCGGCCGTCGTTTTCCTCTGGCTGTTTTTATACAAGGCGGGAAAATATTTCGCGGAAAACACAGTAAAAAAACGGAAGTTCAAAAATTTCGACCGCCAGTGGCAGGATACTTTCAATGCCATTACCGACGGCGTTTGCATCATCGACAAGGACGGCGGCAAAATACTCCAGTGCAACAAGGCGATGACGCGGTTTCTGAAAAAGCCGTACGAGGAAATCATCGGGCAAAGCTGCTGCGAGCTGATTCACGGCTCGGCGGAATCGACCAAGAAATGTCCCTTTACACGAATGCTTCACAGCCGCCACAGCGAGACAACAGACTTCCAGGTGGGCGAGAGCTGGGTGAATATAAAAGTGGAACCCCTTATCGATAGCGACGGCAATCTTACCGGGGCCGTTCATATTATATCCGATATTACCAAGCACAGACAGGCAAACAGGGCATTGAGAGACAGCGAGAACAAGTTCAGGCTCGCATTCGCCAACGCGCAGGACGCCATCGTCTGGATAGAGAGCGAAAGCGGCATTATCACAAACTGCAACAAGGCGGCCGAAGAGCTGTTCGGAAAAAGAAAGGACGGCATTATAGGTCAGCATCATACGACGCTTTACCCCGAGGAAAAAACGGAAGCCTACGGGAATATTTTAAGCGAATCGTCAAAAGATCACAACAGAAATATCGAAGCGGAGATTCTTACAAAAAGCGGGCAAACCAGGAAGGTGACCATCGCATTTTCGAAAATGCTGGTCGATGACAACGAAATCATTCAGGGAATAATACGTGACATTACCGAAAGCAAAAGGGCAATCGAGGAAATCGAAAACCTCGCCAGATTTCCGAGTGAAGACCCGAATCCGGTCCTGAGAATATCGAAGGACTGCAAAATTCTTTATGCCAACGACGCCGCCTCGCCGGTGCTCCGGACCTGGAAATGGGATCCGGGAACACAATCAGATAACACGGAACCCTGCACCAGAAACGGTACAGAGGAATCCGAGCAAGACCAGTGTCTGCCGGAACTGTGGCGTACAAGGATACAGGATGTTTACGGTTCAGGCAACAGCGCGTCATTCGAGCTGGACTGTGACGACGGTCATATTTTCTTTATCACGCTACAACCCATAGTCGAGGCGGGTTACGTGAATGCATACGGCCTCGACATTACCAATCGCAAAAAGGCCGAGAAGGAAAAGATGGACCTGGAGCTCCAGCTCGGCCAGAAACAAAAGATGGAAGCGATAGGGACATTGGCGGGAGGCATAGCTCACGATTTTAACAACATTTTAGCCGCAGTGCAGGGTTACGTGGAATTATCACTCGACGACCTTCCGGCCGATAGCCCGGTCAGAGACAACCTGGAGCAGATATTGTCCTGCAGCGACCGTGCGAAAAAATTAGTCAAGCAAATCCTGACCTTCAGCCGCAAGGACGAGCAGGAACAGGAAAAGCAGCAGGTACAGATAAGCTCAATTATAAAAGAAGTCCTCGGTATGCTTCGCTCGTCACTACCGGCTACAATCAAGATTTGCAGAAACATCCGTGCGGAATCCAGCATGGTTTTTGCGGACCCGACTCAAATTCATCAGATACTGGTGAACCTCTGCACTAACGCTTCACACGCGATGCGCGAAACAGGAGGCACGCTGGAAGTCGGCCTGACGGATGTCGATCTCGAATCGGAGACGAGGATAACAGACGAGCTTTTAGCCGCGGGCAAATATGTCAAGCTAAGCGTGAAAGACACCGGCTGCGGGATGGACAAAGAGGTTCTGGAACGAATCTTCGAGCCCTTCTTCACCACAAAAGGTGTAAACGAAGGCACCGGATTGGGACTTCCCGTCGTCCACGGAATCGTCAAAAGCCATGACGGAGCAATCGACGTTACAAGTGCGCCCGGTCAAGGCACAACTTTCGACATATTCCTTCCCAGGATTGAGCGCGTCCAGGCGCCGGAAATCCAACCGCCAGAGCCGACGAAGCGAAACCAGGAGGTTGTGCTTCTTGTCGATGACGAAGAAATGATGGTCGATGTAACTGGTCAAATACTGGAGCGACTTGGGTATGTTGTTATTGCAAAGACAAACAGCATCGATGCCCTGGAAGCGTTTCATGAAAAACCGGACGAATTCGATCTGGTCATCACCGACCAGGTCATGCCTAACATGACAGGCACACAATTGGCTGAAAAGCTGATCGCGATAAGACCGGAGGTCCCCGTGATTCTCTGTTCGGGATTTCCCGAAAAAATATGTCCCGAAGAACTTAGCAACATCGGGATCAAAGAATTTATCGCCAAGCCCATCGGCAAGCAGGAGATCGCCGCCATTATTCGGAAGGTTTTAGACGAAGCAAAGATAACTGCGTGATCCGGATTCCTTCTTTTCTTGTCATGCCGAGAGATCCCCTTTGTCATTCTGAATGTAACGAAGCGCAGTGAAGAATCTGGCCGACGAAAAAGAAGTCTCCAGCGTAACAGCAATAAAACACGCAACCCATATCCTTCGCAGGTGCTCAGGATGACAAAAGAAAGAAGCCGACAAAAAAAACCCTGCACCGTACGGTGCAGGGTTATATTTCATGTCATATCTAAAATCTATTCTGCCGTTATTGTCCGAGAGCGTTTAATCTCGCCGTAACATAAGCGGCAAGACCGGCGTTGTCGGAAGTAATCAACGGCGCGATGTATTTATCCGTAGCAACGGTAATCGCCTGTTCGTTACTCAAACCAAGGCTGCTAACAGTGCTCACGTATTCGGTAAGAGCATCGAGGTACTTGCCTGCAAGAGCATACGCATTATCGGCTTCGGTGTTGTTGGCTATCGCATCGGCAATCGCAGCCATCTGTTCTTCGGAAACGGGTGCCGTACTCGAAGCGAACTCATCTATCACCTGTGTCAAAGCGGTTACATAAGTTCCATCGGCGTCCTGTAAAACAGCGACCGCCGCTTTGAGTCTCGCACACGCATTGCAGGGCTGAATGCCTCTTATAGAAGCCAGAGTATTCGTTATCCAAATCTCCACCTTGGCCTCTTCGATTCCAAGCTCTTCGGCGGCCCACTCGAGCAATGCCGGACAGCCCGAAATTCCAACATCGACCACCGGAGGCAGCGGAGCCGCCGGTATAAACGACGGTATCGGTGATTCTTCAAGAACCCATGCCCTGCCGTCCGTAATACCGGAATTATCCAGGCCTGCACCACGAAGCACATACTCGCCGCCGATAAGGTCCTCAAGTTCCGCTATTTCAGAAGGCTGACCGGCGTAAGGAAGACGTCCG
Source organism: uncultured Pirellulales bacterium (assembly GCA_964454885.1). Taxonomy (GTDB): domain Bacteria; phylum Planctomycetota; class Phycisphaerae; order Sedimentisphaerales; family Anaerobacaceae; genus JAFGPS01. The sequence continues at coordinate 10,161 of CAYVXS010000022.1, read as the reverse complement.
ATCGCCTGGTTTAACCATTCGGTTGTGCGAGAGACAACTTCCAGCCTGCTAATACAAAAACCATCTTCTTCATATTCATCGATCTCATCGATGCCATCCGTTTCTCCGAAGGAAACAGTGTCATAAGCATCTATGACCGCCGCTCCCTGTTCTGCAATGATAACCGAATCGACATCGACACAAATATCACCTTGTCCGGCAGCGGTATCTGTTCCCGTGCTTGCTATATAGAGGGCGATATCGATAGGTTCGCCTTCGTCCCTTGTATATCCGCCTATAGTCGCCGGAACATCCAGCAAGCCCACGGCCTGCCTGTCATCGGTACCGGCGTAACCTTCTTCAATACTTTCATCCACAGGGAGATATTGCCCGTCGGCGTACAATTCGGTACCTTCGCCCAGATTCAGGTTTTCTTTGCTGGCCAGAAGGATTGCAGCCTTTTTCTCCGGATCCAAAGGCAGCTCAACACCGATACCCTCGGACTGGTCGGAGTAACCCTCTACGGCAATATGAAGAGTATCGTTATCCGCTTCGTTTTGCGTATATATCTTACCATTCTCGGAGATAATCGATACGCCGCCAACTCCCATTTCGACTACAGGATCTTCTGATTCTTTATCCGGCAGATCCGGCAATCCCCAGTAGAGACCGCCAAGTGCTGTTACATCGCCGGCAATCTGTATGTCACCGTTACCGAGCATGTACAGGTTACCCGCAGTAGATATTGCGGCTTCTTCCTCAGATAAATCGCCCGGATATTGGAGGTCTATTGCCAGATCGGGACTGCCGCCATAAATAAATAACTGGCCCGGTGTTTCCTTCCATATCCAGCCTGCCGCTGTAACTGTGCCGTTGGTTGCCTCTATTAACTGGTCGCCGTTTACCCATCTCCAGCCGTCATAATCCAATACCCATTCGCCGGCTGTAAGCGTCAGGTCGCTGTTAATATTGACATTATTGCCGGCTAAAAGATCGGCAGCTGCTTCGATTCCATCAGCTCCTGTAAGATTTACATTCCCGGTTTTGGCCTCTATCGTCTCGGTCGCAAACAATGCTCCACCGTTGGCACTGACTTCGATATTACCGGTTTCCGAGGTTAATTCCCTTGTTGTTATATCACCCGAATCACCTGAAAGAGTAATGTCGTTCTGAGCCGTAGCTCCAATAGAAGCCCACTGGTCCGCGGCGTTTTCAGGTTTATCACCGGTTTCCACAATTGTCACGGAGCCGTTATTGCTGTTGGCCGTAAGATGAGTATCGCTTTGATTGGCGAATGTAAAATCATCAAGGTCTATATCAACGTCCTGCTCCAGTGTAAGGTCGCTTCCGCTGACCGATATAGTAGTATTTTCCGCATATATTTTGCCGTCATCTACACCGCTGGCGGCTCCGGCCGTTATTGTAAGCTCTTCATTGCCGGTCAGCTCTTCACATGCACCGTCATATCCTTGAGGATATTCACCGTTCGCAAGGATTACATTTTCGCCGGCTTCAAGCTCAGCGCCGGATTTGGTCATATCCGTACTATTATGAAGTACGAGATTTCCACCTGCGATGGCGTCTCCGTTAATAGTAATCCGCCCGTCGCTGTCGATCGTATCGTCTTTCAAACTTTCCCTGACTGAGATATCGATATTATCTGCCGCTTCGAGATTATCGACATTAACTGTACCTCCACCTTCGAGGTCCCAGTCTCTCATAGCTCTTATGGTTATGTCGTCACCGGCAGTAACATCGCCGTCAACGTTAACAACTCGACCCTTAAGGCTGACATCACCGTTACTCGCTTCGACGCTTCCGGAATTAATATTGCCCCGTCCCCAGTTATCGGTGTCGGCGGTGATAGTAACGTCACCGTTATCGGCAACAACATTGCCCCCGATCGTAACATGCTCACGAGCCGACGCATCGACATCGCCTTCGGTGCTGTGCAGGTCGCCGCTAACGTTAAGATCGAATAATATACTGGATGTGCCCGACGGTTTACCGGCCTGAAGCGTTATATCCGCGGCGGTAACACTACCATCGATATCGATATTCGAGGCACCAGCCGCCGGTCCTACGCCTCCGACGCCGGAATAAACTCCCACATTGCCCGACGCTGTGACATCATCAAGCTCAACATCGTCTCTGGCGATAACCGTCACATCTTCCACGTTGGCAATAGCCTGAGAAAAAACATCACCTGCGGCAAGAACCAGCTTATTGACCGACGCGCCACTCTCGCCGACCGCACCATTATTATTAACAACATTATCACTTTCAGCCTGCAGGTCCGAAGTGATGTTACTCATATCGACAATGACACTGCTGCCGGGCTGACCGAGGCGCACCGTATCACCGGCTACCATTACAACCAGCCCACCCGGGCAAAGAATGGCGCCGTTGTTGGTAACATTCCTGCCGACAAGATAAATACTTCCTGTGCCTGTACCGTCGAGAACGCCCTGGACAGTCACATTACTGCCTTCGCTTCCCGTGAATACCATCTGCGCCAGTGGATTGCCCGCAGCATTGCTGAAGGCGGAATCCGACATCGCCAGGCCGGAAGCGACAAGCTGATTGACATTGACGCTGGCACCATCACCGAAGAAAACACCGGCCGGATTAACGATGAAAATACGCATGTCCTGTCCGTTCAGGGCGCCGTTGAACTGTGTCGGATTTCCCGACATTATCCTGTTCAGCACGGCCGAATTACTCAGGCCCTCTATCTGATAAAAAGAGAGACTTTCACCCGAAGCGGTATCTATACCTCCGGAGCCGGGAGAGCCCCACTCGATAACCGATTGTGCCTGGTTAACCGTTACGGCGGTATCGGCTCCATAATCTATAGTACCGGTACCCACCGTAAACGCACCGTCCGAGGGAGTGGCACACGCAAGCGGTATTATGAGATTCATAATCAGGCAATATACTAAAAAGCACGAAATCGCCCCTCTGATAAAATGTCTTTTTGAGATTGTTTTAAGAACTTTCATTACCCTCTCCTTTTATTCAGATGATAATCTTAACTTTTCATTGACCAAAACTATTTATTTTGCATCCCGGTCAACAGGCCGGGAAATTCTCTTACCATCGCAGCATAAAGCTGACGTTGACCCGGCCTTTACCTCTCCTTGTGTCATCGGTTTCCCTGAGAGGATAACCGTAATAACAGGCGCCGCTAAGGTTGCCCCCAAGCTCTATAATCGAACCGACACCTACAGACCACAGCGTCACATTGGGCTTTTCACCGGGCACCGAATCTTTTATGTCGCTTCGGCCGTAATCCATAAAAATCAAGGGAGTCAGCTTTGTTAATTCCATCTCACCGGCCGCGCTGACCTGGTTACCGTCCGTCGGACGCTCTACCGCCCTGTCATAACGCAGCCAGTCAAATTCGTATTGAATCGAAGCCAGCAGTCCGCCGTCGGCCACCACCTCGTACTCATCGTATCCCCTGACCGAATACATTCCACCGAACGCCGTCATTTTCGCGGGGACCAGCCTTTCATCACTCGTTATCCATCTGCAATTGGTTTTGAGCTGATGATATTTATTCCGGTCAAGATACTGGTTGTGGCCGGCCGATACGGTGTAAATACTGAAATCGGGGTCCGCCTGAGTTCTTGCAAGCTGAAATCTTCTGCGACTCGAACCGCCGATGCTCTGGACCCGGTTAAAAGATAACGCAGTATTCGACGTATCGTTCGAACGGGACAGTTCGGCACCGACTCCGAACAGGTCCATCTGCACGTCGGATGTCGCCGTCGGGAACAACGAAGGAGTAACCTTGCTCCTTTCATGGCTGAACGAACCTGTGATATTAAAGAACCAGCCTTTGCTTTGTAAAACATTATACCGAAGCAGGGCTCCGTAAAAGGAGCCTCTGCCGAGAAAATCGAAAATTCCGCCCTCGGGATTTATATCGAACTCGCTGTATCCGCTGTATAAATTAAGACGCAGCCGGGGACCGAGTATCGGAAGATCATAGCTTCCGTAAATCGAATAATTATCATCGATAGTCGAATCAGGCTTGGCCTGATAGACCGTAGTGAACCTGTCATCTATTCCAAGAAGGTTCGTATTAATAACGCCGACTCTCGGGGACCATTGCCTTTCGTTTGTACCGGAATTGTCCACCTGGACGAAGTAATGCCAGGGATTCGTCTCAAAAACATCGTATTCGACTTTCAGGGTATTGGGGTCGGCCCCCCTGGACACCAATACCGAAACATGTCTGTCGGGATTGAGGTTTAGAAGATTGACGAAATAATTCAGCGATTTCTGATTCGCTATTCTGCCGACCTTCACCGGCGACCACTTCTCCAAAGCATCACGACGAAGATAAACCTGGCCGACCTCGTTTTGATCGGCTCCGTAATATTTTACATCGACCTCGTAAATAGGAGCTTCTATAACCTTTATAGGTAAAATACCGTCCTGGAGCTCCATCTTTTCCTTCTGAATAGCCCCCTTGGGGACATAAACATATATACCCGCATAATTTCTTTGCTGATACAGTGACAGAATGTATTGCACCAGGCCCTCGATGGTCCTCAATGAAACTTCCTGCGGCCGGCCCGGATCCGAAATAACTTTATGCAAAATCCTGAAATCGTAAAGATACCGACTTTCGGCTTTAAGCAGCGGCTGATCCGACGCGTTATAAATCTGAGGCATCTTTTCAAATATTTCACCGGCAGGTATCAACGTATTGCCGCTGATGCGAATCTCACTGACTGAAACAAGCGGAGTCGTGTCCACCGGCAAGTCGGGTTCCGGCGTTTGTTTTTGTTCTTCAGATTTCATTTCTTCGGCTGCTTCGTCTTCCATTGTCGGAGTGACGGCAACTTCAGGATCGGCAGATGAAGATTCGGAGGATGACTGTCCGCTCAGAGCGATACCAATAACCAACCCCACGAATAGAAACACGAACAACACCTTTGTCCAAGTATTAATCATGTTTAAACTCCCTGCATTAAAATCACCATTAGTGTAATAAACTATCACCCCTTAAGGGATTATTGTAACAAAAAAGGGATTCGAATTGAAGGAAAAATTAGTCTTTTCGTCCATTTTTAAGCCCGTTAGTCTTTATATTAAGGTCTTTTGTATTTTATGGGACTAAATGCGTTTTAATCCCAAAAATATTGCCGACAGAAACATCAAAAATGCGGTTTTCAGTATCATTTTAAGTAAACGGCACTTTTTGAAAACTTCATAGCTTACAATTTACGGCAGAGACCTAAACTTCACCATCCCGAAAATATCTCCCGTATAAAATTATTAATTGTCGATTTATTTTCTTTACCGGCTTTCAAGAATTTTTGCGGCCCAGTCAACGATAGATGGATTTTGTCCGTCGGGAAAATTCGGCAGTGTCAGAATTCCATTTTCATCTGCTTTAATAGTAATTGCTTGCTTCCATTGGCCGTTACTGGGATTGTACCATTGGAAAGAATATGATGTACCGGGTTCGAATCCGCTTAATGCTGGTAACACGGCCTGGTTTTCGAAGTAAAGCAAAGCAAGATCACATTCGGCCGTTCTCATCATAAATGACCAGCCGTCCAAACCTCTCGCGGGACTTCCCGGAGCTTTTTGTGGATTAATATTATCAGGAACAGGTTGTAGTTTCTGATACATGTCACCTTCTGATAAAATAAATGCACTCAAATGCCGCATATAACCGCCGGATTTGAACTTCAACGCATCCCAGAAATGAGGACGAGCGCCTGCAGGTTCTCCGGTCGATGTAATGTCATAGGCGCTTGTTCCGTGCACATGTCCCGCCAGTCCCCCCGAAAGGACCGAGCCATACATCTGCGCGCGGGAGAAGTAATTGTCACGCGCGGAATCGGCCGGGGGACGTTCGCCGTTCGGCATATTTATCTCATGATCCCAACCTGTATAATACGGCTCAAAATTTATAGCCGGGTAAGGGGGGGCAAGATTAAAAAGAACTTCAATCGCCTGATAAACACCATGATCACGCGGTTTGTTGCCAACACTGTGCATGGTCAGCCACGGACAATCCTGATTATGGCCGAACTGTTTGTATGTGGAATCGCTGATGAGTGTCGTATGCGGCTGCCCAAAAGGCAGCGGGCCGTATTTATTCAAATGATATGTCAGGGCTTCGTTAAATTCGTCGGCGGTCAGACTGTATTGTTTCGGTATCCAGTCGAGATGAATCCCGCTGAATATCATATTATACGCCCCGTATCTGGATATAAGGTATTGAACATATCGTGCATACGACTCGTTAAAGTTAAAATAAGCCTTCCAGGCCGGGCAATTATCCCTTCTTACGGTCTCTAACAACGGCACAAAACCCTCATCAGAGAGATACTGCATTTTTTTATCCAGGCTCTGAAAATATTCGGGCACGATATGCTCGAAATCGGCGACACCCTCGTGCTCGAGTGACATCATGAACGGTCTGTTGCCGTATTCGTCACGCATATTTTTCGCGGTCATCCGCCCGCCTTCAACCAGATAATCGAATTTCTCCCACGCATTTCTCAAATATATCCCGTTGGAATCGGCATACGTACTGGGGTGACAATCCGCTTCCCAGTTAGGAAAACAAGCGATCATACTAACGGAATTGAAGCCCTGGTTTTTCCTGTAGGTTACGGCGTCCTCGAATCCTATACCGGGACCGGGAACATAATCCTTAGCAGGAGCAGCACCCCTGAAAGGCAGCCGCCACGTTGTTCCTGCAAGCCAGGTGTCACCGACCATAAAGAAAGGAGTGCCGTCGGCGTATTGCAACGCATGGCCGTTGGCCGACGGACGAACAAAGCCGTGACGGTTCGGATTCCGTAATTCTTCCTGCTCCGTCCATTCAACAGCGCTAAATTCACCTGTATGGCCGTTCAGGCCTTCATCGCCTGTCTGGTTTGATCCGCTTACCCATTTCCATTTACCGGGACTTGTAGCCACAAAGCGAACAACAAAGTCATTTCCGCCGTCCCAGAAACCGTAAACGCGCTTCGAAAAATTCGGTCCGTTAAGCTCTATCCAGCATGTCACCTCGGTATAACAGTTCTTGTATTCTTTTTCCGCTTTGAGTGCGATTTCCTTCATTTCCCAAACGTGAATATCTGAAAGACTCCCGCCGTTAAGTGTATTTGGGGAAATGATTATTACAGGCAGAAATATCACACAAAAGTACAATAAATTCTGATGTTTCATTCTCATCATAAGAGGGATTATAGCATAACAGATTTCTGCCTTCAACAATTCAATATCTGCATTGATTCATTCCAATATAGTCTCCACGCCTTTCAATTAAAAAAAATATTCCCAAAAACCCCCCTGCGCTCTGTAAAACAACTTTTTAACGTATATTTGACAATGAGCATTCAGATAATAAAATGTATAAAGAAGATTTATATAACCTGAGTATTTAGTTTAAGGTGAATTGAAAATGAATATCAGAACAAAATTTCATGGTATTGTTATTATAATATTGTTAAGCATATCCATACCAGTGTCGGCCCAGCGTGGAATGCCTCAGGATTTCAACGAGATAATCCCCCTGTCTGATATCATGATGCGGGATGTTTGCATTTTACCCGACACAGCAACTAAGACCTACTACATGATCGGCCCGGGTTTTAACAGCGTTCGCATATACACCAGTAAGGACCTCAAAACATGGCAGGGACCAAAGACTATCTTCAGGACACCGGAAGATATCTGGGGTGACATTCGCGCCGTCGGTATCTGGGCGCCGGAGATGCACAAGTACAAGGACAAGTACTATCTGTTTCTAACGTTCGACACCAGAAATAGATTCGCCGAACAGTGGCCCAACTGGCGACCGAGAGTGACACGCGGCTCACAGATACTGGTTAGTGAATCACCAACCGGACCGTTCAAGCCCTTTCAAAATCACTCCACTTTACCTGTAGATATGATGACCTTAGATGGCACTTTATGGCAAGAGGATGGTAAACCATATATCGTCTATTGCCATGAATGGGTCCAGATCTGTAATGGCACCATCGAATATATGGGCCTGAAAGACGACCTGTCCGAGACAATCGGAGAACCTCAATTAATGTTTCGTGGAAGTGACGGACCATGGGCCGTCATCTCTGCCACAGAAGGTTGTTTCGTCACGGACGGGCCTTACTTATACACAAGCAAATCCGGAAAGCTCATGATGATATGGTCCGGCTTCGGCAAGGGTGGTTACACAGTAGGTCTGGCAATATCCGATTCCGGCAAACTCGCCGGGCCGTGGAGACAGCAGGCCGAGCCGCTTTACCAGAAAGACGGCGGACATGGAATGCTGTTTAAAACCTTCGACGGAAAACTGATGATGGTGCTGCATTCGCCTAACAACCGTGGTGCTCAGCCACACATCTTCGAACTGGAAGATACCGGTGAAACATTGAAGGTTGTTCAAGAATTTACCGGGAAATAAGAGCCTATCCAGGCTGGTCTTCTTAAAACTCCCGGAATAAAATTCCCCCATTCCGAGATAAATCAGGCCTGTATCATGAGATTTATTTTAACCTACTGCTAATAATAGGCTTATAAATAAATTCCATACGTCATATTATAAAAAATTAGAAAAATCTTTCAAAAATAATGTAAAATATACTTGACAATATGTAATGTTTGCTTTACATTTATAGATGTATAGAAGCATAGATAAATACACAAGGAAACATATTATGAATAAGACACAAATAGCTGCACTTTATGGTCTATATCTTGTAGCTTTTATTTTACTGATACCGCTGGTTGATCTGGTTGATACTAAAATCAATCCGATTTTACTGCGAGCTATTGGCTATCCGCTTGTTATACTTTTAATTTTGCCGCTTTGGTTCTTGAGCAGGAAGAAAGCTGAAGTTGACACTGACGAACGCGATAAAGAAATCATTAAGAAAGCTTTATTAATAAGCATATTCCTTATAGCTATCGTTTCCTGTTCGGCTTTCACTGTATGCCTGTTCGCATGCGGCCTGGAAAACGCTATATCATTCACGATGGATGACATTTCGGCTGTGATTTTCTTTACACTGGTCGCTTTTATACTTGTTTTGTCCCTGATGGTTCTTATTCAGTACCGCTCGGGGGCAAAGGAGAAAAATCATGAGTAAATTACAAAAAATAGCTTTGTTCAATCTGAGTCTGGCCGCAGTGGGCCTGCTCATTCAACCGATCCACCTTATTACATCAAACTTGCTAATAAGGTTATTTATCTCAATAGTAACGCTTATACTGTGTTGCTTCATGATAGTTTCTTACTTTCACCGCAGGAAACCTGCAAAACAAGGCGGTAGTCAATACGATGAGCGTGACAAGTCCATCCATACAAAAGCGGCTATGACTGGTTTAATGGCAGCGTTCCTGGTTTTCTTTTCGGCTACTCTGATTTCTTTCCTGGGTGTCGGCCCGGGCGGCGAGGTAGAGATCGGATTGGTCCTCGGAATATTTTTATTGGCCGCTATGAGCTTCTTTACTACGGAGTCGACGATGGTTCTTATAAAATACAGCCGTGATCCAAAAGGAGAACAATCATGAATAAGTTGCAGAAAAGGGCCTGGTATGAATTGGCCGGTGTCGTAGCAGCAGTTATAATCGCAGCAATAGGATTAGCCGTATTAGTCCGCGTCAACGCAAAAGGAATTATAAGCCTCGTTGCATTCACAGTTGGTTTTTTGATTGCCGGTCTGGTTTCATTTATCGGCAATATCAAAACTTATGCCAAATTCGACGAGCGTGAGAGAAAAATATATAACCGAGCCTTCGCCCTTGCCGCCGGGGCTTTTATTGCCTGTACCTGTCTTATTTCGTTCTTTGTATTTTTTATTGCAGGGGGTAAAAGCTCTATTCCCGTTTACGTCCCGCCGGCGATATTTCTTGCCGGCCTTTTTACGGCACAGTTCGTCCAGTCCACAGCGATCCTGATTCAGTTTGCATGGGAGCAAGCCGATGGGCAGTGACAGACTGAGCAACCAGATTCGACGCCTGCGTTTGGACAACGGCCGGATGACCCAGCAGGATTTGGCCGACAAGGTCGACGTGACCCGTCAGACGATTATCGCCATCGAGGCCGGCAAATACGCTCCTTCACTGCCTTTGGCTTTTCGAATAGCCCAGAACTTCGGCGTCCCGATAGAACAGGTCTTCCAGTACGATAACGAAAAG
>CAYVXS010000021.1:0-14565 GCA_964454885.1 uncultured Pirellulales bacterium | reverse complement strand
TATTTCACATACTCCAATCCTGATTGGTCCGGCAACCGAATCATGGTCACTCGTATGGAGAACGGAACCTGGATCACACCTGCGGTCGTTCCCTTTTCCGGATGGGATGTGGACTGGAGTGTTTTTGTGTCCCCGGATGGACAAAGACTTTTTTTTAGTTCCGGCCGACCCAATATGTCGTGGGTACTGAATATATGGATGTGTGAACGACAGGGTGCCGGGTGGGGTGACCCGGTAAAACTCGCTTTGAATGTTTCCGGTATAAGTGATTATGCAGGTACATGCACCCGGGACGGCACTCTCTATTTTGCCTCAAACCGAGACGGTTCGGGAGCCATATATAAATCCACGCCCATAGCTGGCGTGTACAGTGATGCGGAAAAGCTCCCCTATCCCGTCAATACCGCAAAGGAATTAAATCCCTATATCGCACCGGATGAAAATTACCTGTTGTTTGCCTCCGAACGAAGTGGCGATAGAGATCTTTATATCAGTTACAGAAACATTGACGATTCGTGGACGGAGCCCGTTAACCTTGGTCCCTCCATCAATACTCAGGATTGGGAGGGAAATCCTTTCCTCTCGCCTGATGGGAAGTACTTATTCTTTAATCGGGATACAGGATTGGAATCTTCGCCGCGAAGAATTGATATATATTGGGTCAGCACCAAGGCCTTCCTTCCGGATCCCAATGGTTCCATTCGAAACCTTATAACCGGCCAGAGATTCGGCTCAATCCAGTGCGCTGTCAATTATGCCCTGCCCGGTGAAATTATCGAAGTTGGACCCGGTTCTTACAAGGAATCCGTTGTAATCGATAAAGATATCGTAATAAAATCTATTGACCCTAACAATCCGTTCTATATCGGCGGCACAATAATCAATGGTGATTCGGAAGGCCCGGTTTTTACTTTATCCGATAATTTGTCTGCCTGTCAGATAAACGGCCTAACTATACGAGCGGGAGAAACTGGCATCTCAGGTTCAGGTACAAATGCCGCAATATACAACTGCCGCATCATGGACAACATATCATACGGAATTAAACTCACTCAGGAGAGTAAACCTCATCTGCTCAACTGTCTGATAACAGGTAACGGACAAGTGGGTATTATAATGTTGCCTGGCTCCGGCCGGGGGAATCCGCCTTGTGAGCCGATAATTGAAAACTGCATTATAGTCGATAACGGACAGGCTGCAATCACAGGAGGTGAGCCGGTTATCATAAATTCTTTGATTGAAGGGCAGTAATGTTTTATAAATAATATTCGTTGATATATTTTCGTGAAAAAAGCTATAAAGTCGTCAAAAGTTGGAATACACTTTCATCTTCAGTAAAAGAGTCTTATATAACAGGAATTCGGTATGCGAAAGACATGGATGATTCTTGATTGTATCGCCGTGATAGCGTCCCTGACTGGAACTTCACCGGCACAAAACGAGCCTGTTGTCCAATGGGGACACCAGATTTTGACTCCCACTATGGATAGTATTTTCAACAAAGTAATGGTCACCGACAGCAACGACTGTCTTTACATGGTCATCACGAGAACGCCAAAGGGGGCTTCAAAATCCGATTCCAAAGAGCAGTATCTTGTAAAGTTTAACAATAACGGCGAACAATTGTGGAGCAAGCGGCTTGGCAAAACCGAAAATGAAGAGTTCGTAAATTTAAATGTTCAAGGCCTGATAATTGATTATAAACAGAACATTTATGCCTTCGGATATACGGACGGTAAATTCGGCCGGGACAAAATTGGTCACTACGATGCGTTTGTTGCTTTGTACGACCGCACCGGCGTACGACAATGGGTATTGCAGTTGGGAACGGCCGAACCTGATGTTTGTTCCGGTCTGGACATAGATGCCTCCGGCAATATTTATATCGCCGGCTATACCTATGGCTCTTTCGCCAAACCGAATAAGGGGCAGGCCGATATATTCGTTGCCGCATACGACCAGACGGGCACTTTGTTATGGCGGGACCAGCTTGGTACAAATGTAGATGATCGTGTTTTGGATCTTAGTCTTGGTAAAAATAATGACCTTTATATTTGTGGCTCGACAAACGGCAGACTGTCCGGCCGCGGAAAAGGTTACGCTGATTTTGTAGCGGCAAGATACCAGCTCACAGGTAAATGTCTATGGCTGCACCAGTATGGTACACCGGCGCAGGATAGCGGTATCTGCCTGGAAATTAACGAACACGGACATTTGTTTGTCGGGGGTATCACTTTCGGCAATTTTGCTTCCAAAAGGGCCCAGCTTGGACGCGGCGACGCATTTGTTGCCCGGATTTCTGATACGGGACAATTGCTCTGGAAAAGACAATTCGGCTCATCTTACTGGGACCAGACATGGGATTTAGCGCACTTCCGGGACGGCTCCGGCGACATTTTGGCGGGCGGCTGTCAGATTCCCACGGGAGTCTGCCAGGGCTTCTGCCGACGTTATTCGCCGGAAGGCAAGCTTATCTGGATTAAGGAATTTCGTGAGAAAAGCCCCTTGGGCGGTACCTGCGGCCGGGCAGTCACCATAGATAGTGCAAATAACTGTTATCATGCAGGCCAGACGAGAGCGGACCTCTTCAGTTCCAATAATGGTACAGGTAATGTTTATATCGTACGATTCGATGGTGCGCCGGAATAATATGCAGAAGATACCGACATCATTCAAAGAAATGTAAATCCTACCGGTTTTTCTTATTTTGAGCCCGTTTTCTCTGAAATGTGTCAATTTATATAGAAAAACGGGCAATTTAAAAAAATATATAAAAAATTACATGTCCTGAAATCGATTCTCAAAAACGTGTGTTAATTTCCTGTTGGCCAAAAAGCGCGAATGCAGTTATGATTGCCGTTTAAAATATTTCTATTATAGGGGGAAAATATGAAAGGAACATAAACTGACTGGAAAGGGAATCGAAATGAGTAAAAAAGTCATATTAATCAGTTTCCTGACATTATTGTTTTCAATCTCGTTGGTTTGGGGTTCGGATATTCGATTGAATTCGCTTGGGTATTTGCCGGATATGCCGAAAAAAGCATCCATCATAAAAGAATGCTCCGAATTTACAGTTAGAAAGGTTTCGGATGATTCTGTTGTCTATTCCGGCAAAACAACCGGGCCGGTGCACCAGGAAGATGTGGACCAGGATATATGGTTCGCAGATTTTACGAAAGTAAATGAAAAAGGTAAATTCTATCTTGATGTTCCGGGGGTGGGAACATCATGCGAATTTGAAATTGGTGATAATGTTTATGATTTTGCCTATTATACTGCTATGCGTGGTTTTTATCTCTGGCGTTGCGGAACTGCCGTCGAAGGTGAGCATAACGGTAATAAATATTCTCAAAAGGCATGTCACCTTAACGATGCCTACCAGGATTATATGGGTATTGACGACACTTCCAAAAGGGACGGAACACAGGGCTGGCATGACGCCGGCGATTACGGAAAATACACTGTCAATGCAGGTATTACGATGGGGTGTCTTTTTCTGGCGTGGGACCATTTTCAGGATAACCTGGAGAAAGTTTCGCTCAATATCCCCGATACGGCGCCGGGCTATCCTGATTTCCTCAAGGAGCTGAAGTGGGAAACGGACTGGCTTTTAAAGATGCAGTATCCGGACGGTTCGGGAAGAGTTTCGCATAAATTAACACGTCTGAATTTCTCCGGTTTTGTTATGCCGAGTACTGATTCGGAAAAAAGATATTTCACGGACTGGGGCTCAGCCGCTACAGCGGATTTTGTCGCCGTGATGGCAATGGCGGCGAGGTATTTCAAGCCGTACAACACCGAGTATGCTCAGAAATGCCTGGATGCGGCAAAACTCAGTTACGAGTTCCTGCAAAAAAATCCGGGGCCTAAAAGATTCCAGCAGGGAGATTTTAAAACTGGAGGTTACCAAACCAATGATCCGGACGACCGGCTGTGGGCCGCCGCCGAGATGTGGGAAACGACCGGGGATACGGAATATCTCAAAGACTTGGAGACCAGAATTGCCGCCTCAACCGCCGGGGGCAGAAGAAACAGCGGCGGAGATCCCGAAGAAAGCAAGGTAGATGAAGATTGGGACTGGGGTAACGTCAGAAACCTCGGGATGTTCACGTATGCCTTGTCCGAACGGGCTGGAAAAAATGCGGAATTACTTGATTCCATCCGCCGCGATATTATTGCCGTTGCCGATAACATCGAGGACAATGCGAAGCAGGATGTGTATGGACGACCTTTTGGCCGATACTATTGGGGCTGCAACGGGACGATAGCCCGGCAGGTATTGAACCTGCAGGTGGCGAATAAACTTTCTCCAAAACGGGAATATATAGATGCCGCTCTGGATGCGATAGGGCACTTGTTCGGGAGAAATTATTACTGTCGCTCTTATGTCACCGGTCTCGGGATCAATCCGCCAATGTTCCCGCACGACAGGCGTTCGGGTGCCGACGGTATAAAAGATCCCTGGCCCGGTTATCTGGTCGGCGGCGGTCATCCCGGCGCAACGAACTGGCAGGACATTCAGGACGATTACAGGACAAATGAAATTGCCATAAACTGGCAGGCGGGACTGGTTTATGCCCTTGCAGGATTTACCGGCGGCCAATCGAAATAGAATAATAGATTCGTTCGAAAAGGAAGAAGATGAATTGCATATGCAATCGTTTTTCAATCGTGTTAATCTTATTGTCACTGATTGGATCGGCAAGCGCCGCTGACCTGACATTGCGCTACGACGAACCGGCACAGGATTGGGAGAGAGAAGCATTGCCAATCGGTAACGGCCGCATGGGAGCGATGCTCTTCGGCGGCACCGGGACTGATAGAATTCAGTTCAACGAGATAAGTCTTTGGACCGGTGCAGAAGATGTAATGGGTGCCTATCAGGCTTTTGGAAATTTGTATATACATCTTTCCAGTCATGACGGAAAGGTCACCGATTACCTACGAGAGCTTGATTTGAGCCGGGGCCAGGCAAGGGTAAGTTATAAAGCCGGTGGTGTTACTTACGACCGAGTGTATTTTGCCAGTCATCCGGCCCAGGTCATAGTGGTTCATCTCAGTGCCGATAAGCCGGCATCTTATACCGGCGAAATTGAGCTGGCGGACATGCACGAGGCCCCGACTGTTGTTGAGGGTAACTCTATGACGTCTTCCGGCGCTTTTACTCTGCGAATGGCCGGACGTAGGCGCCGTGACCGTAGCAGTGAGACCGGACAATCTCAGTCTCAGACAAACAGAGATTCTGAAATAACAATGTATTACGAAAGTCAGGTTATTGTGCTCAATGATGGTGGTGCCGTTAGTGCCGAAGGCGGTAAAATCGCCTTTAAGAAATGTGATGCTCTTACGATACTTCTGGGAACCGGCACAAGTTATATTTTGGACTATGAAAAGAAATTCATAGGTGAACATCCGCACGAGAAGTTGACGGCCCAGATGAAATCCGCCTCAACAAAATCCTTGAAGCGATTGTCCGATGAACATCTTGAAGATTATCTCTCGCTTTTCGGCAGGGTGGATTTGAACCTCGGAGATAGTTTCATCGAGCGCAGGGCTCTGACCACGGATAAGCGTATCGAAGTTTACACGTCCGAGGGAAACGACCCCGGTCTGGAATCGATTCTGTTTCAGTACGGCAGATATTTATTAATGTCCTGCTCGCGTGATTCTCTGCCGGCAAATCTGCAGGGGTTATGGAACGATAGGAATAATCCCCCGTGGAACGCCGATTATCATACCAACATAAATATCCAGATGAATTACTGGCCCGCCGAGCCTGCAAACCTAAGCGAGTGTCACCTGCGTTTGTTCGATATGGTAATGGCGTTGCGCCCTGCGTATCGCAAGGCCACCGCCGCACAATTTCCTCCTCCGGACGGAAAGCCCCTGCGAGGCTGGACCGTACGCACGGAATCGAATCCTTTCGGTAACATGAGCTACGTCTGGAATATGGGCGGCAGCGCCTGGTACGCACAGCATTTTTGGGAGCACTATGCGTTTACACTGGACAAGGAATTTTTGACGAATACCGCCTATCCTATGATGAAAGAAATCTGCGAATTCTGGGAGGACCACCTGAAAGAACTACCGGACGGCAGGCTCGTTGTGCCGAACGGCTGGTCGCCCGAACACGGACCTCGCGACGCCGATGGCGTGACTTACGACCAGATGATTGTCTGGGATTTATTGAATAACACGATCGAGGCCGCGGATATTTTGGAGATAGATAGAGAATACCGCGATAAGCTCGTATCGATACGAGGCAAATTAGTCGGGCCGAAAATCGGTAAATGGGGGCAACTCCAGGAATGGATGGAGGACATCGATGATCCCAATGACCAGCATCGGCACACCTCTCACCTGTGGGGTATTTACCCCGGCAAACAGATTAGTACGACCATGACGCCCGATTTGGCTGAGGCGGCGTCAATCTCTCTTGCCGCTCGCGGCGAAACAGGCGACAGTCGGCGGAGCTGGACCTGGCCCTGGCGTTGTGCCTTATGGGCCCGATTAGACAGACCGGAAGATGCGTATCGAATGATCCGGGGGCTTATCACCTACAATCTTCTGCCTAACATGTTTGCGAATCATCCGCCGATGCAGATGGACGGCAACTTCGGTGTCACGGCTGCTATTTGCGAAATGCTGCTTCAAAGTCAAACGGGTGAAATTGAATTACTCCCGGCGCTTCCATCGGCCTGGCCGAACGGCTCGATTAAAGGATTATGTGCTCGCGGCGGTTTTGAAATGGATATCCGCTGGGAAAATGGCAAGTTAACCGGTGCTGTTGTGCATGGCAAGGGCGGGCGGAATTGTAAAATCCGATATGGGGACAAAGTCGTAGATGTAAATCTGGTCGAAGGTCAATCAATCTCCCTTGACGGAGATTTGAATAAAATCCTGTAAATATAAGATGCGCTGAATTTCTAAGGTAGCTTACAATGAACAGAAATAAGGGGATTAGCTTTTTGGTGGTCTTAATTGTTTTTGCTGTTACTGCATTAACATCAGCTCGGACAAACCTGGATTTTGATTTTGACTGGCGTTTCAGCAAGAGTAATTTCGCTACGGCAATGATGCCCGAATTTGACGACTCGTCATGGAGAATTGTAAATCTTCCGCATGATTGGAGTATCGAAGGACCGTTAGGCCCCGAATACAGCAGCGGCAACGGATATGCCCCCGGCGGTGTGGGGTGGTATCGTAAGCATTTCAAACTGGACGCTCTGATTAAGAATAAATTGGTAACGATAGAATTTGACGGTATTTATAATAATTCGGAAGTCTGGATAAATGGGCTTTTTCTCGGCAAGCGTCCGTACGGATATTCCAGCTTCCAATATGATATGACTCCGTATCTTAAATTCGGCTCAGGGGAAAATATAATCGCCGTTCGTGTGGATCATTCGAAATTTGCCGATTCCCGCTGGTACACCGGCTCCGGTATTTATCGCCATGTACGGCTGCAAATTACCAATAAACTCAGAATCGCAAATTGGGGAACGTATCTCACAACTCCGGAAATAAAGGAAAATTCGGCATTAGTGCATATCGAAACTTCGATTAAAAACGGTTCTAATCAGGCAAAAGAATATTCACTTCAATCGGATATTGTCACGTCAGAGGGAAAGATTATTGCCGGAAAGACTATAGAAGGAAATTGTAACGCCAATTCGCAGCAGGTCTTAGTTCAGGAAATTGAAATAGAAAATCCCCAGCTTTGGTCGCTTGAGAATCCCGTTTTGTATGAACTTCGAAGCAGTATTAAACAGGATGATACCGTGATTGATGAAGTCTCCACTCCTTTTAGTATTCGCAAGATCGAATTTGACCCGAACAAAGGTTTTTTCCTAAACGGCAAATCGGTCAAGCTCAAGGGTGTTTGCCTGCACCATGATGCGGGATGTCTTGGGGCTGCCGTGCCGGATAAGGTATTGGAGAGGCGTTTGCGACTGATGAAGGAGCTGGGTGCCAATGCGATCCGGACTTCTCACAATCCGCCGGCACCGGAATTGCTGGAGATTTGCGACCGGCTCGGTTTGCTTGTCGATGACGAGGCGTTCGACGAATTTACACCGCCAAAGAACAAATGGACCACAGGCTGGAATAACGGTATGCCCAGCCGATTCGGATATGGTGAAGATTTTATTCAATGGGCCGTTGTCGATATCCGGGACATGATTCGCAGGGACCGTAACCATCCTTCTATCATTATGTGGAGTATCGGCAACGAGATTGATTATCGCAATGACCCGTTTTCACATCCGGTACTTGGGGGACAATATCGCCCCGAACAGCCGCCTGCTGAAAATCTTGTAAAATATGCCAAACCTTTGATTGCGGTGGTTAAAGAATTGGACCGAACACGGCCGGTGACCGCTGCTCTGGCGACTATTGAAATGTCGAATGCGATCGGTTTGGCACAAATGCTCGATATAGTCGGATACAATTATCAGGAACAATTCTACGAAACCGACCATAAGAAATATCCCGAAAGATTCATATTCGGAAGCGAAAACGGCGACCAGTATAGTGCATGGACCGTGGTAAGGGACAATAATTATGTTGCCGGGCAATTCCTGTGGACCGGGATAGATTATCTCGGGGAGGCAAATCAATGGCCTAATACGGCGAACGGGACGGGACTGCTCGATCTGTGTGGTTTCAAAAAGCCGCTTGCATGGTTCCGACAAAGCCTTTGGAGTGACAAGCCTATGGTCTATATTTTTGCCACCACAAGAGGCGGCGGAAGGGGACAGGGATTCAGGGGGGCCGAAAGTTGGAACTGGCCCGAAAATACTTCGGTTAATGTGCTCTGTTATACGAATTGTTCCGAAGTGTCACTAATTCTCAATGACAAACAAATCGGAACCATACCGTATTCACAGGCCAGAAACGGTACGCTAAGATGGAACGTTCCTTATGAGCCGGGAGTATTAAAAGCAGTAGGATTCGACAACGGCCAAAAACTTTGTGAGTATATCTTACAAACGGCGGGACCGGCCGAGCGGATTGAATTGCTTCCGGATGTGAAACATATTCTCGCCGACGGTAAAGATATTTTACACATCGAGTTTCGGATTGTGGATGATAAGGGAGTGATTGTGCCCGATGCGGAGCATGAAGTGACGTTCGAGGTTGACGGGCCGGGCAATATCATCGGCATAGGTAACGGCAACATCAGCAATATTGAAGATTACAATGACAATAAACACAAAGCTTATAACGGCCGGGGGCTGGCCATCCTGCAATCTAAAACATATCCGGGTAAAATTAAAGTAACAGCTAACGCCGAAGGATTAAAGCAGGCTTCTATTGCATTCTTTGCTATTCAATAAAAATGCAATGCAAAATCAGGAATGATAAAAATGATGGAATCTACATTACTGGTAACAAGATCTCAAATAGAAGACGTGCTCAACATGAGAGATTGCGTTTCAATTGTGGAGGAAGCTTTCAGATTATACGGGCAGGGGCACGTCCAGATGCCACCGAAGATATATCTTACTTTCGAGAAGGGTGATTTAAGATGCATGCCGGCATACATCGGCTCTATCGGGATGGCGGGCGTAAAAAACGTCAATGTACATCCGTTAAATAAGAGCCAGCCCACGGTGATGGCGACTATCACACTAATTGACCCTGATACCGGTTTTCCCTTAGCCATAATGGACGGTACATACATAACGAATATGAGGACAGGCGCCGCCGGTGCGGTAGCGGCAAAATATCTTTCGAGAGACGATTCGAAAGCCGCCGCTTTTATCGGGGCGGGCACGCAGGCGAGAACACAGCTTGAAGGATTGCTGATTATCCGTCCGCAGATTTGTGAGGTCACAGTATATGATGCCGGTGAGGAGAAGATGAAAGATTTCGCTCGGGTTGCCGAACACAAATTCAACCTGGATGTGCAGTGTTCGGAATCGGTGGAAGATGCGGTGAAGAACGCGGATGTTATTACAACGACGACCCCTGTCAGGGAGCCTCTCGTTAAAGCCGAATATATTCGCAGGGGGACACATATCAATGCATTCGGGGCCGATGCTTCCGGCAAAGAAGAACTGGACCCCGAAATTCTTAAAAAGTCACGAATTGTCATCGATAACTGGGAGCAGGCATCTCACAGCGGCGAAATAAATGTCCCATTATCGAAAGGAATAATAACCAGACGGGACATATACGGTGATATAGGAGAAATAGTAACAGGTAAAAAACCGGCGAGGCAATCTGCGAATGAAATCACCGTTTTCGATTCCACCGGATTATCGATTCAGGATATTGCCGTAGCGGCTGAAGTTTATAAAATATTGACATCGGACAAAACGGCAAAACCGGAACAGTTCGAATTTTTCTGATGGAAATTCATTGTGATTTTATCAATTCGAGGCGGTTTTATATTGGAAATTCGCCTTTGGACGGTCAATACCTTTTTTTCTTGTACTTTCACACCATTTAGCTACAATATTTGTTCAATAATGTTGGTTTAGGTTAAATGTATAATATCTAAGGAGTCGGCGAACCTTGGTTATAAATAGGGCTGCTTTCTGAATATGTTTTTCGTTGTCTATCTTGCGGCCGGACAAGCCTTTTTTTAACATGGTTAATCATATTTTTTCACTTACACAAGGACATGATAATTCCAAAGTAATATACTGGGCAGAAATATGCTTTGTGAATGTTTCCATTGCGGATGGGAGTTTTAACTGCACAGTTTGAAAATATTACATGAAGGAATATAATCGTGAACCTCATCCGATATCGGAAGCAATAATTACAGGCCGAACTGACTTGCTGCAATTTTCTATTGTGTCTGTCTCGGTGATTTTTGTTAAACATAAAAGAAAGGGGAAAAAATGAAAACTTATTTACATGCAGTTCTTGCGATTTTCATTATAGTTATACCCGTCTCGAACTTAACGAATGTGTCAGTTGCCTCTGAAAGACCCTGGCAGGAGCTTTCCAATCCGTCTGTTGCGGAAGTAGCTTCTAATTTTAAGAGACCATCTTCCGTGTATAGTATGACCTTTTACTGGGGCTGGGACGGCCCGGTGGATGAAAAAGTAATAGCCCGCGATCTGAAAGAGTACAGTTTGAAGAATGTCAGGGCGGTCACCCTGGAAGCGGGATATAATATGAAAGCGAAATATCTCTCCCCCGAATGGTTTGCCTTAGTTAAATATACGGTGGAGCAGGCCCGTGAGAACGATATGCATGTCTGGCTGGTTGATGAAGGCAAATACCCGAGTGGTTTCGCGGGAGGAAAGTTCAGCGAGCTTCGCCCGGATTTAACTATGCAGACGTTCAGGGTCACCGACCGGTTTACTGTAAGCGGTGGCGAAACTGTGGATCACGAGGTCAAAGATAATACGATCTGTGCCGTTGCGGTCAACGAATCGGACGGCACTTCCAAAGTTCTCGAACCTGTGAACGGTCGATTGAATTGGACTGCCCCGGAAGGCCGATGGCAAATCCAGGTGGTCGAGCAGCAATTTCGTACTTCGGCGACGCGCTCGGTGAATAATCCTAAAGTCGGGGCCAAGGACGGGACTCATGCTTTATGCGATTATCTCAAACCGGAGGCTTTGGAGAAATTCATCGAATGGACGCACGAAGAATACAAAAAAGTTGTGGGCGACGAATTCGGTAAAACCGTTCTGGGTTTCAGGGGCGATGAGCCGGATTACGGTATTATTCCCTGGACAGATACGATTATCGACCAGTTCCGGAAGCGAAAAGGCTATGATATTCGGCCGTACCTTCCTGCTTTCACCCAGCGTCGCGGCCTGACGGAACAGCAGCAGCGTGCGAAGGCAGATTACTGGGACGTATGGTCGGCGATATTCAGTGAGAATTTCTTCGGCACACTGTCAAAATGGTGTGCCCAAAATAATCTCGAGTACCTGGTCCATCTCAATCACGAAGACCAGATGACAAGTCTTGCCGCTTCGGAGGGAGATTTTTTCAGGTGCATGAGGCAAGTGCAGATGCCGGGTGTAGATGCGATCTGGAGCCAGATTTGGATGGATAAAGTTGCGGATTACCCTAAATATGCCTCTTCTGCGGCACATCTTTTCGGTCGGCCGCGTTCGTTTACAGAAAGTTTTGCGGCGTACAAACCAAACCCGAATCTCGATCAGGCAATGTGGATTCTGAACCATCAGATTGTTCGCGGGATTAATATGGTCGAGGTCATGTGGATTCCTGCTTCGACCGAAGGTAGAAGCGGGATGAGGGGCTGGCTTGCCGATGAACGGTTCCCGAACGCCGCCATGTATCTGAATCGTGTTTGTTACGTCCTTTCGCAGGGCCGTCCCGCGGCACAAATCGGATTGTATTACCCGACAATGAGTCTGTGGCTCGGCAACGACGAGGCGGACAAAAATGTATTGGCTGTCACTCAGCAGCTACTGGAAAGTCAGAGAGATTTCGATTTCGTCGATGAGCAGTCGTTATCATCTCTGATGAAACTTGAGGGAAATAGCTTTATAAACCTCAGCGGACAGAGCTATCAAACGATTATTGTGCCGCCCATCACTGCTATTTCAAAAGCCTCTCTGGATCGGCTGAAAAGGTTCGCCCAAAACGGGGGTAAAGTAATCTTCCTTGGCGATGCACCTTCGTTGGTAGTCGAAAAGACGTTCCTCGAAGCCAAAGGGCCTGCTGATATTGGCTGGGCTGTTCGAGAATCTTCGGGGAAGCTTACTGAAAGTGTTATAAAGGCTTTGCCGGAACCTGATGTCACTCTTAGCCGGAGCTGTCCGGCAATAAAATATCTTCATCGTTGTTTAAGCGACGCGGATGTTTATTTCTTCTTTAATGAAAGTGATCAAAAACAGTCTTTTACCGCTAAACTTCGGGCTGCGAAAGGGCAGGCACAAATCTGGGATCCGACCACGGGAAGTATTAAGGCCGTGGCCGGAGTTTCTGTTGAAAATGGTCTCGTTAATCTACCTTTGGAAATGGAAGCTTACGGGACGAAACTGTTTGTTATCGGTGATGTCCCGGGTGCTTCGATAACGGCTATGGCTATTCCTTGATTTGTGACGTATAAAGAATTAATTATAACGGCACATTTTGAGTGGAGGTCGAAATGGGTAAATTACGAATAACAATTATCCTCGTCTTTGTTGTGTTAATATGTTCTCCTTTGATAGCTTTGGACCGTAAAGACGTAACGTTCAAGATATTCCAGTTCCCGGCGAATATGATTCCGCGTATTGACGGTGACACCGATGACTGGTCTATGGTACCGGATGACTATGTCATCGGGACCGACCAGCTTTGGGAGGATTCCGGCAAATATGCCAAGGCCGACACGAACAATCTGGATGTCCGAGTTCGTGTCGGCTGGGTAAAGGGCATGAATAAGCTGTATTTCCTTTACGAAGCTTATGATAATTACTGGGATTTTTCCCAAACCGGGTTACATAACGATACGTTCGAGATAGTCGTGGACGGCGATGCCTCCGGTGGGCCGTTAATCGATAAGGGACATCGAGAGATGTGGGTTGCCGAACAGGTTGGACCTGCGGGAGTAAACGCGGCCGCCGACGACAGGATTACCGACGAGGAAGCGAACTGGGCGATTCATGGTGTCCACGCTCAAAATTATCATATCTTTACGCCCGCCGAGGATAAGGACTGGACTTTAGCCTGGGGCGTTCAGCCCTGGATAAAAGAGCTTCCCTATGCGAACGCCGCATATAAGTATGATTTCAAACCGGGCGAATCGGGGAAACTCGTGCTCGAATTCTGGATTACACCTTTTGATTACGCCGGCCCGGAAGGCCCACAGCGAGCGGTGGAGTCGGTATTGTGTGAAAACAAAATCATCGGCTTATCCTGGGCGATAATCGATTACGATGACGTCAACAGCAGGAGCAATAACGGCTTCTGGAATCTTTCCA
Source organism: uncultured Pirellulales bacterium (assembly GCA_964454885.1). Lineage (GTDB taxonomy): Bacteria > Planctomycetota > Phycisphaerae > Sedimentisphaerales > Anaerobacaceae > JAFGPS01. The sequence goes on along the minus strand of CAYVXS010000021.1, from coordinate 655 downwards.
GGCAGCATCGGATGTACGGCAACGCCTGGTATTTGTGCGCTTTTAAATTAATGCCGCTCGATGAAAAATTCCGCAAGCCAATCGAGGCCCAGTGGTCATTCGAAGTGATAGATATGGAACGCAGATTGGTGGCCTTCAAGGATCTTTCTTACGGCAAGATAACATCGTGGAAGTGGGATTTCGGCGATGAAATTACTTCGACCGAGCAGCACCCAATCCACCAGTATAAAAATGCCGGTGATTATGTTGTCACGTTGTATGTCGAAGGCCCGGAAGGCAAGTCCCGCCGGTCCAAGGTTTGGGATGTGGAATTAAAATAATCCCCTGGAATAGAAAGGAGCATTTTTTTTATGTTGAAACGTTTATTAACAATTTCTTTTTGTTTGGTTTTCGCAGCAGTTCAGGTAAATGCCGACGTGTTCGATGTAAAACAATACGGTGCAGTCGGTGACGGCAAAACTATTGATACGCCTGCGGTTAATAAAGCTATCGAAGCGGCCGCCGCTGCCGGCGGTGGGACGGTTTATTTCCCTGCCGGTACGTATGCGTGTTATTCGATTCGTTTAAAAAGTTATATTGCATTATATATCGACCATGGCGCGACGATTTTGGCCGCCGAAAATACCGCCGAAGCAGGATATGACCTTGCAGAACT
>CAYVXS010000020.1:0-14616 GCA_964454885.1 uncultured Pirellulales bacterium | reverse complement strand
ACGATGCAGAAATTAATTAAATTCGCCTTGTGTATCCGCTCGATGCTTTTCGCGATAACGACCCTTACGCCCAGATACATCGGGCACAGGGCCGCGTGCTCTCTCGATGAACCCTGGCCGTAGCTCTCGCCGGCCACGACAATACCGGCGATCCCGTTCTTTTTTAGTTCGAGCGCGCGCTGGGCGAATGTCGGTTTACCATCCTCGTTGAAGCAGTTGAAAACAACCTTTGCGTATTCAGGAACGTTCGAGCGAAGTTTCAAAAAAGTTCCCGCCGGCATGATATGGTCGGTGGTTATTTTGTCGCCGCATTTAAACAGCACCTTGCCTTTCAGATTTTCCGGTAATGGGCGAGCGGCCTCCGGCACTACAATAGTTGGCCCCCGCAGAACCTCTACCCTCGCTGCCTCTTTTTCGGGTAAAGGTTTTTCTATCATATTATCGTTGATGGAAAATTCGTACGGCATTTCTATTTTCGGATATTTAATGGAAAACAATTCCGGCAAATCACGCGGATCTGTGATTTGACCCGTCAGGGCGGAAGCAACCGCCGTTTCCGGGCTGACTAAATAAGCCTGGTCGTCTTTTGTCCCTGTCCGGCCGGCGAAGTTCCTGTTGAATGTCCGCAATGTTATCGTGTCGTCGGCCGGGGATAAACCCTGGCCGATGCATGGCCCACAGCCGGACTCAAGAATCCTGGCCCCCGCGGAGATCATTTCAGCCAGAACTCCGTTTTCGGCCAACATATTGAGAACTTCCCTGCTGCCCGGGGCGATTGCAAGTTCGACCATCTTATCTATACACCTGCCTTTGAGTACCTCGGCGACTATCATTAAGTCGGTGAAGCTGGAATTGGTGCAACTGCCGATAACGACCTGGGATATTTTCTGTCCGGCGATTTCTTTTACGGTTTTGACATTGTCCGGCGAAGAGGGGCACGCCGCCATAGGTTCAAGCTCGGCAAGATTGATTTCGATTATGCGGTCGTATTCGGCGTCCGGGTCCGCCGTTAGGGATTTGTAATCCTGTTGGCGTTTCTGTGCGGTGAGAAATTTTTGAGTCTGTTCGTCACTGGGAAATACACTTGTCGTCACGCCTAATTCGGCCCCCATATTTGTGATTGTTGCCCGTTGGGGAACGGAAAGTTTCCACACTCCTTCGCCGAAATACTCGACTACCCAGCCGACATTGCCTTTTGTCGATAGAATGCTCAGCAGCTTGAGAATCACATCTTTTGCTGCAACCCAGTTGTTCAGCTCGCCGGTTAATTTTACTCCCAGGACCTTCGGGCATTGCAGGTAGAACGGCCCTCCGGCCATAGCGACCGCAACATCCAGCCCGCCGGCTCCGATGGCTAACATGCCGATTCCTCCACCGGTAGGCGTGTGCGAATCGCTTCCCAGCAGAGTTGCGCCCGGTTTGCCGAACCGCTCTAAGTGCACCTGATGGCAGATGCCGTTTCCCGGCCGTGAAAAATATATGCCGTATTTTGCAGCGGCACTCTGGAGGTACAGGTGGTCGTTGTGGTTCTCCGGGCCGAAACCAGCTAAGTTATGATCGACATAGCTGACCGATAAATCGGTTTTTACTGTACCGATGCCTATTGATTCGTACAGCAGAAACGCTGTTGTGCCTGTGGCGTCCTGTGTGAGCGTCTGATCGATACGAATACCGATCCGCTGGCCTGCGGCAAGCTTGCCTTCGACCAGGTGCCTGTCGAGTATTTTATAGACTAATGTTTGTCCCATCATTCGGCTCCCATATTCATCACGTTGAATAAGCTAAAGTTAAAAGTGAGCTCGTCCATCGTCTATCATCCATCTTCCATCGACCCACGAAGGAGGAGGGACGAGGCACGACAGACGATCTCAGGGGTGTATTTTAACGACAGATTGTTTTTTTGCCAAAAGTGAATTGAAAATAAAAAGGGCGGTCCTGTGCTCCGCTACACAAAACCGCCCTAAATGAATTGATGCAATCCCGTGAAATACGGATTACCAGTCGCGTACGATAAGGCCATCTTTGCCGACGGCGTATTGCTCGGAATTTTTAACCTTCAAGTTGTACACTTTGCCAACATAAGGCATTGCTCGGACAGTAATGCTCTTGATGCCGATTGTGCCGTTCAGGGTTTTCAGTCTGAAACCGCTTCTCAGATTTTGGGCGGCGGCCCAATTTCCATTTTCGAGCATGAATCTGTGTGCATCGACAACGCTGATGCAATTGCCGTTTTCGAGCACGATATCCCTGCATTCGAATGCACCTTCGTGTTCTTCGAGTTTTTCAACCGGGGCGGATGTTAGCGCGTTGATTATTTGACCTGTGACAACCTTTGAAATTTCTATCATTTGACCATCTACCCATACGGGAGTATTACCGGTAAAACAAGCCCTGTTTTTCGGTCCGAGGCCGTCGTTTACGAGGTATGAATCCAGTCTGCCAGAGGGCTTGGTGTTTGATGCCGGTGCGCATCCCAGCCGTGGATCCTGGCTTGTACCCCAATAGGTATAGATATTGTCTTCCTGAACACCACAGGCCGGTGTTTTTTTCTGGTCAACGTGGATGTCCGCGAACAACACGTTTTGTGAATCGCCCTGGTGCGAAGGTGAATTGCCTGCTTTTACGGCCTCCGAGCCGCCACCGGCGATATATGCATCCGGAAATATCTTTTGGGCTCCCGACGGAGATTTAATCCAGGGATTCCTGTCGGCCGCGACCGCCAGAGACGGGTCGCTCGATGTGGTCAGGGCATAAAGGCTGTAGGGCATGTGATATGAGTAGCTGCAATGGGAGCCGGGATTATCTTCCAGATTGTTATAGGGGCCAAAATCCCAAAGCTGGGTTATATCCCTGTCCAATGCTCCATAATCGATAGGATTAAACTCAGATACTCCCGAATCACTCTTACAAACGAATGATTGTGGTGTAACCTCGGTATACTTAATCAAAAGATAAAGGCTGGATGTAACGGATGCGTGACCGCCCGTACCATCGGCGGCAATACCGAAAGCATCATATCGGTTGAGTGCCTGCCAGTTATTAATCTTATCGGCCCATTCGGTGGTTCTGCCGCCTGCTCGTGGGAATTCGTCTTCGTTCTCGTTGGCATAAACTATCATTGCCTTACCGATACCGGACAGATTGGTTCCACAGACCAACCTGAAAGCAATCTGTCGGACCTTCGACAGTGCGGGCATTAAAATGCCCATCAACAGAGCTATGATCGAGATAACGACTAAAAGCTCAACCAGGGTAAAAGCTTTGCGTTTCATTTTAATTCTCCTTTCGATTTTTCATCCTTTGTAGGGGCTTTCGCATTGTACGGGTGGTTCACGATCCGCCCCTACTACGGATGAATCTTCTTAATTGTTGCGTTGGCGGCCTTGGGTTGGCGCTGAGCCTTCATCCAGATCGTTGACAAGGTACGAATCCGCCCTGTTCGAAGGTTGAGTGCTCGCGGCTGGTAAAGTACCCTTTTGTATGTTAGCAGTGTTGCTGCCCCAATAGGTGTAGATATTGTCGTCGTTGACACCGCAAGCCGACGTTTTTTCCTGGTTCACGTGAATGTCCACAAACAGCACATTTTGTGAATCACCCTGGTGCGAAGGCGAATTTCCCAAGCTTACAAATTCTCTACCGCCGTTAGGATTGAAGTTGGTAAAGTTTGTTAGATCCGGCTCATATCCGGGGCCGGTAATCCATGGATTCCTGTCGGCAGCAACCGCCAGGCCCGGCTCACTCGATGAGGTCAGCGCATAAAGACCATAGGGCATATGATAGGCATAGCTGCAATGATCTTTAGGGGTAGGACCGAAATCCCAAAGCTGGGTTATATCCCTGTCCAATGCTCCATAATCGATAGGATTAAACTCAGATACTCCCGAATCACTCTTACAAACGAATGATTGTGGTGTGACATCAGTGTACTTGATCAACAGATAGAAACTGGATGTAATGGTTGCAAAACCACCGGTTCCGTCGGAGGCAAGCTGGTATGCAGCATACCGGTTTGCAGCCGCCCAGTCGGCGATCTTGTTGGACCATGTACTCGTCCTTCCCCCTGCACGCGGGAATTCGTCATCGTATTCGTTTGCGTACAGTACCATTGCCTTACCGATGCCGGACAGATTGGTTCCACAGACTAACCTGTAGGCGATCTGCCGGACCTTCGACAGTGCGGGCATTAAAATGCCCATCAACAGAGCTATGATCGCTATAACGACCAGAAGCTCAACCAGTGTAAAACCTTTGCGTTTCATTTTAATTCTCCTTTCAAAATTTCGGAGATTCGCATGGCCGAGCGTTACTGAGCACGTTTCGATATTTTATCAGTTGATAAATAAGTACAGTTAATTATTGGGGTCGCGGTTAAACTATCCCACCTTCGGCGCCCCTTACGGGACTGCCGGAAAAACTTCGTATAAAACTTAACGGAAGTTTTTTCGCGAATCTCCATAGTTCTTTATTTCGCTCAAAAACGTCGGTCTAAGCTATTTGGGATATTGTCTTTTGCCTGCCGCCTCGTCTCGCGACGAGAGTCGCGAAGGCTGGCAGTCAGGCTTTTCCGTGAGCCGGTTGTCGAGGTTTCGAAGGAGCTCCGATCCGGGGAGCCGATACGTTCTTCGCACTCTCAAAGTCAGAGAATGAGAGCCGAATCTTTCACAAGCAGATCTAAGAAATGAAACAAAAATAAAATATAATGGCAACGCAGCTTGTTATGATTCTTTATATGCCTGTGAAGTCTTTTTCATACCGACGCGGACGAAATACACAAAAAAGCCCAAGACTAAATCAGTATGTGCCTAAATATAAAAGAGCCGTCATTTAGGCAGGTGGGTTGAAGATATGATATAACAAAAAATTATGATGACAGATTAAATTATGATATTAAGTCAAACCTACCTGTCTCTATTGTAATTGTATTATGTTTTTTTGGTTCTGTCAAGCTATTTTTCCTAAATTCACATAAATTTTTGTAGTAAATATGAGGGCCGGATTTGGGTAAATAAAGGTTGCAAAATGTGCTGAAACATCATATATTCGTAATTCTTGCCTATTCTATGAAAGGGTTCAAAATATGAAATATGATGTAGCTGATTTGTCTTTGTCCGATATAGGTAAAAAACGCATACTTTGGGCGGACAACGATATGCCGGTTTTAGCGGCGATTCGGGAAAGATTTACAAAATCAAAGCCTTTGAAAGGTAAAAACGTCTCGGCCTGCCTGCATATAACTGCCGAGACGGCCAACCTGGCCCGGGCTTTAAAAGCGGGCGGAGCGGATCTCGTGCTTTGTGCATCCAATCCGCTGAGCACTCAGGACGATGTTGCGGCTTCTTTAGTAAAGGATTTTAAGATATCAGTCTTTGCCATTTGCGGGGAGAATCGAAGTACGTACTACAAGCATATCAATGCAGCGATTGACCACAAACCGGTTATCACGTTCGATGACGGGGCCGACCTTGTTAACGAGCTGCATACTCGCAGGAAAAAGGATGCCGGTCGAATCATAGCGAGTATGGAAGAAACCACGACCGGCGTCGTTCGTTTGCGGGCGATGGCCAACAAGGGCAAACTGAACTTTCCGGTAATTGCGGTAAATGACGCAGCGACCAAACACTTATTCGATAATCGTTACGGCACGGGCCAATCGACCGTTGACGGCATTATCCGGGCGACGGATTTTCTTATGGCCGGCAAGAAAGTCGTTGTCGCCGGCTACGGATGGTGCGGGCGAGGTTTTGCCATGAGGGCCAGGGGAATGGGGGCAATCGTTATTGTTACCGAAGTTGACGCGGTCAAAGCTCTTGAAGCGTCAATGGATGGTTTTTCGGTTATGCCTATGGCCGAAGCGGCGAAGATTGGTGAGCTGTTTGTCACACTGACGGGCAATAAAAATGTTATACGTACCGAGCATTTCCGGGCTATGAAGGACAGAGCCGTCGTCGCAAACAGCGGCCATTTCAATGTCGAGCTGGATATTCCCGGCCTGAAGAAACTAAGCAAGAAAATGATCAGGAATGTGCGTCACTGCGTTGATGAGTATATCCTGAAAAATAATAAACGGATTTATCTTCTCGGAGAAGGGCGGCTGATAAATCTTGCCGCCGCCGAGGGACATCCGGCCAGTGTGATGGATATGAGTTTTGCAACGCAGGCGCTGCAGGCCGAATATGTAATTAAAAATCAGGGCAAGCTGTCCGTTGCCGTTCACGATGTTCCGCTGGAGATCGAACATCGGGTCAGCAGGGTAAAACTTAAATCCATGTCGATAAAGATTGATACACTCACTGCCGAGCAGATTGCTTATCTTGCCTCGAGCGGTGAAGGTACATAAGTTCGCACCGTGTTTCTCGTTGTTAGTAGTTCGGATTGAATGTCGTGGCTGACAGGTAGCGACCAGGTGAAGCTCATGGAAAATAAAGAGACCGAAAAAGCGCCCATCGTAGTCACGAAATCTTTTCTAACATTTGGACCCACACTGCATTACAGCCATAAAAACGTTCAAAGGTGCTGGCTTCTTGCAATCGTGGCCTTTGGTATAAGTTGTCTGTTCTGGTCGAAAATAGCCACCGGGTCGTTTTGGTCGTTCGAGATTGAAGCGGTGTCCACGCCGGAATTTTGGCGTCTTGATAAATCTCTTGTCACCGTCGTAAGCATATTTGAGTACCCCTGGCAGATTCTCGTTTTGGGACTGTTAATGGGAATACTGGCGATTACACCGGTATTGATCTCTCAGTTGATGAGTTTCGAATACAGTCTTCCATTCATATTGGAAGTAATTTTCTTTGCCAATCTGCCGGGCTTTGCACTCTGTCTGTTGATAAGCTGTTTTGCTGTAGCGTCTCGGCCGCTTCGTTTTCGTTCACGTTTTATCGCGGTCGCTTTATGCGCGGCTCCGCAATTGGCGTACTGGGGATATTTTGGCGGAGCCAGGGGAGTGGAGCCTATCGAATGGGGTTTTTCTTTCTCACCTTGGATTTGTGCCTGGCTGGAAAGCTTAATCATCGCAGGATTTGTTCTCGGGATCGGTCATTTTACACGGTATAAGCCGGGATTGGTCTGGATTTTTACTACTCTTACACTATTAATAGCTGTAGTAGTATTTGAAGTCGCTATCGGTTTCGATGAGCTGGACTATCAGCGTTATATTGCTAAGAATAATCCCGAGCACATCAGCGAATTTCACGACCACAGTATTACCGAGGCGCTTGACAAAACAACCCGGGACCCTGCGATTCAGAAGTACCTGCAAAGTTTTTTCTACCCTACCGAACAAGCCGCACTGCGGGCGGAATTGAAAAGGGAAATTCAGATTCAGCTAAGTTATGACCGTTGGCCCACCTGGTTTATCGTACCAACTGACTTGAAGTATCAGGCTAAAAAACAATGGCTGAATGAACAGTACGATTTGTTTATTACCAACCGACCCAACAGTCGTCGAATGCCCATCGCGCTTTATTTTAAGGCGATTTTGAGCGAATACAGCCCCGATATAAAAGTCCTCGGTGACGAGGAAGTGCTGCGTTTCTACAGTGATTACCCCCAGGACAAATCGGCAGAGACCTGGTTCAAACTGTATCGGGATTTTGGTAACAGCCCGGAATCGCTCGAAGCGAGATGGCGTATTGCGAAGCTTTGGGCAGGAAGGGGCATATTCGAGCAGGCTGACGCGCTTCTTGCCGAAACCCAAACAATTGTGAACGAACAAATTAAGTTACTCAGGGAAAAACAGAGGCCGAACGAATCGATATTCGGACTATTTCGTTCCCCCGTTGATACTGTGATGACAATACCGAGGTTAAACGAGCTGCAAAGAAGACTGGATCATCTTCGGACCCTGATAGGACAGGAAAATCGGGCGGGTGAACCCGAATCTAAAGAGCTTCTGGCCCGGTTTGTCATGCTTAATCCTCATTTATTGAGTTATCCACAGCAATTGGACAGGCTGCTTCAGGAAACAAAGGAGAACAGCCCGCTTCGGGACAATATCCTGTTGGCTCAGGCTAAATTAATTAATAACGAGTTACGCAGGGCGGAGAAATTAAACGACCTGTACAGGGAATATCGGGACACGGACGGGGGAATCCAGGCGTTGTACGAGCTTGGTCTTTTGAAAATTAGTCTCTGGCGGCAGCAGGATGAATCGGATCAGCAGTTAAAGAAGAAGTGCCTCAATGAAGCAAGAGCAATTCTGACAAGTTTCCTGAGCTTGTATCCCAATAGCTTTTATGTCGAGCAGGTCCAAAAGAATCTGGACGGTTTACCCGCAAACTGATATAATGCCCGTAGTTCATTACTTATATGTTCATCGATGGGCTATGGACTCACCCGGAGGTGGTAAAAGGTGACAGTCAAAAAAGAAGAAGCTCTGAGTTCGGATAAGAAAGTTTTACTGATAGGCGATATCAGCAAAGCCTTTTATAATCCGTCGTCCGTTGAGAGGAATTTGTCCGTAAACTGCGAGATGGTCACGATGCCCTCGCTGGGTGATGCGATTGGTGCCGCAGTGCTTGAAGATTGTACCGCGATTGCGGTGGTAATGTCCGGGAACATTCTCAAATTAAATTCCGGTATCAAAGCCATAAGAAACACATGTGATTCCAGGATTATCCTGCTGGCACAAATGTACGAGGAGCCGATTGCAATACGCATGGCTTGTTCGAGTTATAACGGAATGTCCCTGGTGGATGATTATATGATATGCCCGGTCCGGGCTGATGAATTCGTCGAGTTTCTTTTGAATCCAAATGGCGGCAGGGCGGTCAAACCTGAAAAATCTCCCGTTATTGATCCGGCGATTGAAACAAGGATTAGACACCTGGAAAAGCTGGCCACGGAGGATGACTTGACGGGTTTGAAGAACAGAAGATATATCTGGGAATTTTCCAGGCAGATTATAGAGCATGCCCGTATCGAAAATAAGCGGGTGACGTTGTTGATTTTCGATATAGATGATTTTAAGAATTACAATGATCTCTACGGCCATTATGCCGGAGATGAAATCTTAAGGCAAGTCGGTGTATTAATGAGACGCTGCTGTCGAAACCACGATGTTGTCGGAAGAATAGGCGGTGATGAATTTGCCGTTATCTTTTGGGATGACCCTTATATTCAGGAAACGAGTGATTCGCTAAAAACCGGGCCAGAAATGGGAGATACAAATCACGAAAGACGTTCGGCAACAACAGACCATCCTGAAGAAGCGATATTAATAGCGAGGCGGTTTGTCAGAGAACTGGAAAAAACTCCTGCATCCCTGGGCAATAGCGGCGGCAGTTTGGGCCCCGAAGGCAGGGGCGTCCTGACCATCAGCGGCGGCCTGGCAAGTTTTCCCCGTGACGGCTCTACGATACAGGAACTTTTTGAGCAGGCCGATAAGGCGTTGCTTGAGGCGAAAAGGAGCGGAAAAAACAGAATATATCTGGTTGGTTCTCCGCAGAGCTCGGCTAGTGCGGTCGAATAGAAGTTGAAAATGAATTAAAGTGACAGCAAAGCTGTCACTTGAGGCACTTTAATAGACCTGTACAATGGTTTGGACGGTTAAACACTCGTTCGGAAAAATATTATTTTTTGCCCGGTTAATTTTTGAGGTATGAATTTTAAGAGCAATGGAGATGCTTGAGTTCATTACGGACAGGGACATATACGAAAAGGTGATTTGTGGGCCGCTTATGAAGGCCCAAAGGTTTGTGTGGATCGCAACATCGGATTTAAAAGACCTTTACGTTGAAAAACACGGCAGGATGGTGCCGTTTCTTGAGATTCTGTCCGATTTGTCCGGCAGGCATGTAGAAATAAGACTATTACATGCAAAAGAGCCGGGAAAGGCATTTCGAGAGGATTTTGATAAGTACCCCAATTTGATAAACGGCGTTGAGCGAATCCTTTGCCCGAGAGTGCATCTTAAGGCCGTGATAGTTGACGGTGAATTTGCTTATAGCGGCAGTGCCAATCTTACCGGTGCCGGAATGGGAGCGAAAAGTGAGAATAAACGAAATTTCGAGTCGGGGATTATTACCGACGACGAAAAAATTATCACTAAGATTATGGATCAATTCGACAATATCTGGATGGGGAATCACTGCCGCCGATGTGGACGCAAGGGATTTTGCGCCGACTATAAAGATATTTTAGCCGAACGACAACCTTTATAACGGGTTGTAAGTTCATAATAACCCGCTTGTTGCCGTAATACCCACATTGATGCAATTCACGCATGGACAATAATCTTTCAAATCCTGTAAAAATGTTTATAATAGCCTGATCCCTTTGGGAATGCATTAACACAGGGATATAACAAAATGTGGTGATTAATTCTCGGCGTTGGTTAAAATGAAGAATGCTCATGCACCTCTGTAGGAGGTTATTTTTATGTCGTTGGAAAACAATCATCCCAGGCAATCCGGCAATGTTGGCAAGAGCACCGGTAAAGGAATATCGCGACGCAGTGTTTTAGCTGCAGGGCTTGCGGCACCGTTTATAGTTCCTCGTTTCGTTATAGGAGGTCCCGGGTATCAGCCGCCGAGCGATACTCTGACGATTGCCTGTGTGGGCGTCGCCGGTATGGGCCGGAACTATCTTGCCGGTTGTGCGAAAGAGAAGATAGTCGCCTTGTGTGATCTCGACCACGATTTGGTTAATCAAAGGGGAGTGTTCCAACAATATCCGGATGCCGGGCGCTATCATGACTGGCGAAAAATGTTCGATAAGGAAGAGAAAAATTTCGATGCGCTCATTATCGCCGTCCCGGACCATAACCACGGGCATCTTCTCAACGCCGGCATTAAGCTCGGTAAGCACATATACTGTGCAAAGCCGATTACACACACTATCGGCGAAGCCAGGCGGATCAAAAAAATGCTGCTCAAAAATCCCAAACTTGTTACCCTTTCGAGCGTTCAGTCCGCTGCTACCGAAGATGCTCGAAGCACAACGGAACTGCTTACCTGCGGGGCTATCGGCCCGGTGCGGGAGGTACATATATGGTGCGACCATCCTGCGTATCCTTGTTCTTTGACCAGGCCGACAGACAAACAGAAACCGCCCCAGGGAATGGATTGGGATTTGTGGATCGGCCCGGCGCCGTACAGGCCGTTTAATTCGGCCTATCATCCGGAGAACTGGCGCCCGTGGTGGGACTTTGGTTCGGGTACCGTGGGGGATATGGCCTGCCATACTTTGCATATGTATTTTAAAGAGCTACAACTGGGTGCGCCTCAGATCATTTATGGTTATGCTTCAACCCGGAAAGTGGGATTCTTCCAGAATCTTCCAACGCCGGAGTGCCAGTCCAATGCTAACATGGTGACATGGGAATATCCGGCAAGAGGCAATCTGCCGCCGTTGAAATTGTTCTGGTATGACGGAGGTATGAAACCTCATCGTCCACCCGAGCTTGCTCCCGGCATGGAACTTCGCAGCAGCGGATTGCTTTTTGTCGGTGAAAAGGGCAAGCTTATCGCCGGTTATTACGGCGGGAATCCTTTAGAAAACCGGAGTAGTGGTGAAGGTCCCGGCTCTCTCGAAGGGGGGATATTATTGCCGCAGGAAAAGTACCGTGACTTCCAGCCGCCGCCGAAAACCTTGCGCCGCGTTGAAGACCACTACGGTGAATGGACACAAGCCTGCAAGGAAGGCAAAGAGACGGTTTGTCCGGTTACTTTCGGCTGTGAGATGACCGAGCTGGCCTTGCTTGGCTCGGTGGCACTACGCACAAGAAGGGTGCTCCAGTGGGATACAGAGAAAATGCAGGTAACGAATAACAGGCAGGCAAATGCTTTGATTAATCCGCCTTACCGCACCGGATGGGAGTTATAGGTTAATACTTCCAGTTTTGTAAAAAAAGGAAAGATGACGTTATAATGAGCAAGAATGAATACCGCAAAATATTTCTGTTTGTTGTGTCTTTATTTGTGACCCAGCTATGGAGTCCGGCTTCGGTATATGCCCTGGAATATGCCATTGGCGCGGATATGTCTTTCCTCAAGCAGGCCGAAGACGGCGGCACGGTTTTCAAAGACGGCAACGAAGTCATGCCGGGACTTGATATTTTCAAAAACCACGGTTACAACTGGATTCGCCTGAGACTGTTCCATAGCCCAAGACGACTGCCGAACAACCTTGAGTACACAATCGCTCTTGCCCGGGATGCGAAAAAGCTCGGCTTCAAGTTTTTGTTGAACTACCATTACTCTGACACATGGGCCGATCCCGCTAAGCAATATATCCCCGAAGCATGGGAGGGAAAATCTCACGATGAGCTTGTCCAGGCGGTTTTCGAATACACCCGTGATACTATAATTGCTTTTCGTCAAGCCGGTGTTATGCCGGATATGGTTCAGCCCGGCAATGAAATCATCAACGGTATGTTGTGGCCGGATGGAAAACTGCCTGACAACTGGGATAATTTTGCCGAGCTGATGAAAGCCGGTATTGATGGTGTCGATGCAGGCCTGGGTGATGCTGCCCGCCCTTTGATAATGGTTCATATCGACAGAGGCGGAGATAAAAAAGGGACACAAACTTTTTTCGATAAATGGAATTCTTACGACATTGATTATGATGTCATCGGGCAATCTTATTACCCGTGGTGGCACGGCAGCTTGCTCGAACTTCGGGAAAATATGATATTCATGGCCAACGAGTATGACAAAGACATTATTCTGGTTGAAGTTGCTTATAACTGGCGCCCGAGTGAATACAGGAACAAACTCGCACCTTTCCCTGAGACCCCGGAAGGACAGAAGCAGTTTCTCGACGAGGTGAATCGAATTGTTCTTGGTACGCCGAACAACAGAGGCAAGGGTATTTTTTGGTGGGAACCTGCAGTCACCGGCGGTCTTCGCAGCCGGGGAATGTTCGGCGACGACGGCAACGCGTTGCCGGTGATTACGGTGTTCGATAAGTTTACGAGGCATTAATTATTTCAAGGCCCTGAGGGCTTTGTTAATTCTGGATAGTATAGGATGACTTATATTAGCAAGGAGTGTATTAATGATTAGACCACTTTTTTTTTCACGATTTTTTGTAGTTTTGATTTGCATGAGTGTTCTTTCGGTATCGTGTCAAGTTATGCCTAAAGTATCGAAATCTAAGCCGCTGTCATCTTATGACTATCAGGTCAAACAGTTGTTGTCTCAGATGACTCTTGAGGAAAAAATAGGCCAGATGATTCAGGCCGATCAGGAGCATCTCAAGGACCCGGCGGATATCGAGAAATACTGTCTCGGCTCTCTTTTGAGCGGTGGAAATTCGGATCCGAAAGCCGGCAACAGCCTGCAGGCGTGGACGGACATGTATGATGATTACCAGCGGCACGCGCTTAAAACCCGGCTGGGTATCCCGATTCTCTACGGTGTTGATGCCGTGCACGGTCATAATAACGTCATAGGGGCAGTTGTTTTCCCACACAATATTGGTCTCGGCTGTACGCGTAATCCCGACCTTGTGGAAAAGATAGCTCGAATAACGGCACTGGAAATGCGAGCTACGGGCGTCCAGTGGACATTCGCTCCCTGCGTGACAGTCCCTCGGGACGAGCGATGGGGAAGAACTTACGAGGGTTTTTCCGAGGATCCCGAACTTGTCAAAATTCTCGGCGAAGCGTCGGTACGAGGTTTTCAGGGTGATTTGGGCAATCCGTTGTCGGTCCTGGCTTGTGCCAAGCATTATGTCGGCGACGGTGGCACAACGGCGGTTTTGCGGGGGAGGCGCGGCGTCAGGCTGGATCAGGGAGATACAAAAATAAGTGAGGAAGCACTCCGGCAGATTCACCTGCCGCCGTATGTCGCGGCCGTTAAGGCAGGGGTAGGGACAATAATGCCGTCGTATAGCAGTTGGAACGGACTCAAGTGTTCGGCAAGTCATCGCCTACTTACTGAAATTCTAAAGCAGGAGCTTGGCTTCGAAGGATTCCTTATTTCCGATTACCGTGCCATAGACCAGCTCGACAGGGATTATAAGACGGCCATCGGGATATCGATAAATGCCGGAATGGATATGGGGATGATTCCCAGCAAATATAAAGAATTCTCAACGTATCTTAAAGAGTTGGTGGAAGAAGGCGTGGTGCCGATGTCCCGAATCGATGACGCGGTGACGCGCATCCTTCGTGTCAAATGTGCTATGGGGTTTTTGGATAAGAATCGCTCTCAGTTGGCCGACAGGAGCCTACAAAAGAAGTTCGGTTCCGATGAGCATCGGCGTCTCGCGCGCGAGGCGGTTCGACAGTCTCTTGTGCTGCTCAAAAACGAGGGAAAAACTCTGCCTGTCTCGAAACAAATTACAAGAATTCACGTCGCGGGCAAAAACGCCGACAATCTCGGCAATCAGTGCGGCGGCTGGACCATCGATTGGCAGGGCCATAGCGGCCAGGTCACCACTGGGGGCACTACCATTCTTGCCGCTATTAAAAATACAGTCTCGAAAAATACTGAAGTGACATTCTCGCTTGATGGTACTGATGCGGCAGGTGCCGAAATCGGCATAGTTGTAATCGGTGAAACACCTTACGCCGAGGGAATGGGTGACAGCGCCGATCTCGCTCTCGAAAAAGCCGATATCGAAGCAGTTATGAACGTCAAGAAAGCGGACATTCCCGTTGTCGTAATTTTG
>CAYVXS010000019.1:0-14690 GCA_964454885.1 uncultured Pirellulales bacterium | reverse complement strand
CAACTGCCCGGGAAGCTGGGTATTGCCCATCCAGAAAAGCCAAAAGAAGAACAGTAAGAGAATTACATTTATAATTTTTATTGCGTATCGATACGGCTTCATGGAATCTCCTCTTTACCTTTCATTGAGAAATTTTCAGTTTTGTAAGACACAATTCATCGCACAACTTTAATCCTTCATTCTCCTTTTAGTTTAAGAAATATCCCCAAAATCGAAGGATTTTAGTTTTTACAGGCTTTATATAAATCTGACAGATATTTTTTTGAAATTTTTCCATTTCAATTTTTTTTTTATTTGGTGCGCAAAACACACCTTACGAACTTTTCAAGCACTCTCTGGCCATTGCGATTCGTATATTCTCAAAATATAGAACAGGACGGCAGCGATCAGGCCATAAATTAAGCCGAACAACAGCCAAATCCAGGGCATGTTTTTACTGTGCCTTGTCTCAATAAAAAGCCAGATTCCTATCGCAAGGTTAACCATGATGGAAATCAACGAACGGATAGTTACAATCAATTTGATATTTGTGGTCAGTACTCCGGCGTATTCAGGACCATATAACCTTGAAATCAAAGATGTGCCGAAAAAGCTTAAAAATTTGCTTGATATAAGCAAAACAATTACCACTATCGCCAGCCATTCCAGTTTCTTCATGATCTTCTCCCTCTTCGAATTTTTATTTTGTGGTGCGTGTGACGCATCCTGCGATTCTAAAAGCGTCATCTCTTTTTCAAATCGTCTTTCTGGCCTTTTCTGATGTTGTCGAGATGTACCTTTGCATAAAATCGTTTTTGCTCAGTTTGTATGGGTGAATTCATCATGGCTTCAAGAATTTCAATACCAATATCTTCCGGCAATTTATTAGCTGCGTAATTGAGTATTACATTTGATACACCTTCATCTGTCTCAGATTCCGCTATTGCTTTAAGTACAAAGACCGGATCCAAACCCTCTGATTTCAACGTAGCATTGTCAGTCTTTACTACTTCTGCAAGCACAGATATTGGTTTATAATTCTTAAAGGAATGTTCTTCCAAAGCAATTTTTGCAGCCAAATGATATCCTCTTCTGTCACCCAATTCAGCTAAAACTCTCGCTACATCAAGCGCATCCATAAGGCGCCACATTCTCTTTCTTCGGAGTGATTCAATTGCATCGGGATCTGTTATATCGGGGTCGGGAACAAACGGTGCCCCGTTATTGGGAGCCAGTAACTTAAAATCCTTTCGCATCTGCTCAAGGCCACTCTTATCGCCCAGATCACCTAAACAATGCGCAGCGGCCCAGCGTACCCTTAACTCAGGATCATCTAAACATTCTTTTAATCGCGGAACTGCTTGTTTTCCGGCTTTTTGAGCAAGTAGGTTTACTGCAATAATCCGAGTGAATAAACGTTGGTCTTTTGTAGCTTCGATCATTTGTTCCAGCGTATCCGTAGAATAGCCGGCCTCTTTAATGGACTTTTCAAGATCATGATCTGGTAGCAAACCACTTCCTTCTGTGGGCTTGAAAGCAGCAGAGATTGTCCCTTGAGATAATAACATGAACAGGCAGGTGATACAGCCGCAAAGAAAAAAGAGAAAACACTTGTTTTTATGACTGACGGTTTTCATACAGCAACCTCCCAAAATGTATTTCATCTTCTTCTTTTCGAATTTTTATTTACTTGGTGCGTAAAACACACCTTACAATTCTAAAATAACCACTTGAATTGTATGCCGAATTCGATTGTTTCGTTCGCCGGTTCGTAGAAACCATTCTCAACATCAGAGTCGTCGATATCCCAGTACCGAAAGAAAGGCTCTATGCTGAAAATACAATTTTCGGATTTTTTCTGCAATTTCACAGCGGCTCGAAAGCCCAGTCCTTCATGTTGGTCGTTACTAACGTCCAGATAACCGAGATCGCTTTTTTGAACGCCGAAAAGCAATAAATCCCCTTCGATAGTCGCGCCGAAAGACCATGGAGCGTCCGTGATCTGATGGAACTGATACCCGACAGGCATGTACAGGTAATTCGATGTTCGTTCATAACCGGCAGGGTCGAATGAAGAATCATCGAAAAGATACCGATATCCGAATCCGGTATATAAAGTCGATAAATGGTCATCCTCCAGAAAATCCGGTCCAAAGAGAATTCTTGTCTCAAACGTTTTGTCATCGATATTGTTCACCTTGTATGGAGTCCCGCTCATCAACTGACCGTCATAATCCACTTCGCCGGCGGCAAATCGGAATTCCATTGCGAACATCACCTTATCCTTTGAGAGTTTTTCCATATCGGTATCAGGAATCCAGTCACGATATATATAACCGAATACGACGCCATAAAACATACCCGTATCCTGTATCCCGGATTCTTCGTATTCAAACCGATATATCTCAGGTCCGATGAACAAAGATTCTTTTTTTAATCCCGTCGCTAAAAAATAAGAATGATGATCGAAAACAGGTTTCTTTTTAGTAGTATATTTTTTCGGCGGGCCTTCCGTACCGTCTTCATAGACGGGAATATATAGATATCGCTGGCCGGTTTTATCTTTGACAGCTTTATATCCTATAGGCTTTTTCTGAGGTTCGTTAGGATCCGATTCTTTGACGGAACTGCCCTGCATATCATGCTCAACAATCCCGTTATCGGAAGCATTTTCTTCGACGGATTTCGTCTGAATTATGTTGGGATCGGATTTTTCGATTGAATTCTTTTGACCGCCGGAGCAAAGTGCACAACACAAAAAGAAAATGATCATGATACTCAAATTTCTTGCTTTCATACAATCTCCTTATCATATATGATTATTTTATTGAGTTTTCCTCTTCATACTTTTATTTCTTTACGAGTCTATGTCATTCCTTTCTAAAGCTCACCTCAAGCGGACCGAGCAATGCGGGCGAAAGAATCCGGTTGCTAACGAGAGACACGTTCGATAAGAAACCATATCTCTCTGTCTAAGGCACACTCAAGGTGGATTGCCCCTTCGACACTTCAGCCTTGCTCAGTGCAGGCTTCGCTCAGAGCTACGACTACTTCTTTATGACGATTCACCAATGCTACACATACCATCCCGCCTGTACGGAAGTATTATTCCAAAAAGTTTGAAAAATTCAAGAGAATTTTTTGAAGACATTCCTCGGAATTTCGCCGCAAGGCGTTCATAACGGTACTTACTGAGAATACAGAAGACTGAAAACAGAAGGTGCAAGGCCGATTATTCATAATAGACGAAGGATGAGGGAAGATTGACAACATACGAAAGATGAAATACGAATTTCAGGATTTATCCTAATAATATTGGTCGTTAACAACCCTTCGGAGCCAAAAAACAGCTAAACCCGGGAGTAAATCAGGTCGATTTTGTTTTGGCCTTGCTTTATTGGGCGGCTGGTGTAAAATTCCTTCTTTTTCTAAAAAAGAAAGGGCAGAATTTCTTTGACAATTTGTTTTTTCGACCGATAATTAGCGCTTTCGGAACGTTATAGGGTTTTAAAATGAAAACCAAAGGATTGGTTCATCACTGAGCGCTTCATCGGTTTGCCTTGGGACATTAATGACAAACGAGACGAATTACGATACTATGTTCGGCAAGATGGCGATTGAGCAGGGACTTTGTACGGACGAGGAACTGCGGCAGTCGCTTAAGGAGCTGGAGTCCCGGCGAGAAATCAATCCGATTATTCTCAAGGACCTGATGATTGAGCTTGGCTATATAACCAGCAGCCAGGCCGAGCGGCTCAAGGAGAGTATTCACGAGAGCAAGGACGCGGCCCATCAGATTCCAGGATATAAAATTTTGGGCAAGCTCGGTGCCGGTGCGATGGCGATTGTGTATAAAGCGCGGCAGTTGAGCCTGAACCGGATCGTGGCGATAAAGATTCTGCCGAAACGGTTCAGCGAAAACCCTGAATACGTCGAGAGGTTCTATAAAGAGGGCCAGGCAGCGGGAAGGCTGAATCATCCCAATATCGTTCAGGCGATAGACGTCGGTGAGGCCGGGGGATATCATTATTTCGTGATGGAATATGTCGAGGGTAAAACAATTGCCGATGACCTGGCGGCGGGGAAAATCTTCTCCGAGTCGGAAGCGCTGGAAATTATAATCGAGGTCGCCAAGGCACTCGCCCACGCCCATGCATGCAATCTGATACACCGTGACGTCAAGCCGAAAAATATTATGATAAGTACGAGCGGTGCGGTGAAACTTGCGGATATGGGTCTGGCAAGGGGAACAACCGACATCGAGGCGGCACAAAGTGAGGCGGGCAAGGCTTATGGCACGCCGTATTACATCGCACCCGAGCAAATTCGCGGCAAAATCGACATCGACGGCAGAGCCGATATTTACGGACTCGGGGCCACTTTCTACCACATGGTCACGAACCGCGTGCCGTTTATGGCGGAAAATTCCGCCGACGTTATGAGAAAGCACCTCCGCGAAAAATTAATTCCGCCGGACCACATTAACACATCGCTCTCGGCGGGAGTATCCGAGGTCATAGAAATCATGATGGCCAAACGCAGGGAAAACCGCTACAGCAATATTGAGGAGCTGATAGAAGACTTGGAAGCCCTTCAGGAGGGCAAACCGCCGCTCAGGGCGCACCGCAGATTCGATGTCAACGACCTCGCGCAGCTCGAAGAAGGGGAAGCCGTCGAGGAAACCGAGAAATCTTTCGATGTTGAAACCGTCGCCCAGTACCGTATGGCCATCCTCATCCTCAGTGCGGTAGCGGCGATATTCCTGCTGGTAATTATCCTGCTGCTTGCGCTCAGATAACCTGTAATAATAATTTCATCCCCGCACATCAGGGGACAAAAACTGTAGTCAAAAAAATTATGCCCCGAGGCGGTGTAAAATTTTCATCCGAGGAGCTTGTTTGCGTCCTCAGTCATTATGATATCGGCGTAGTCCACCGGTTAAAGCCCCTGTCCGGCGGCAATCGCCGCACGCCAAAAATGGTCATTATCTCCGAACAGGGAAAATTCCTGCTTAAACGCCGCCCGCTCGGCAAAGACGACCTGGCACAAGTGACATTCACTCACGATATACAGAAATATCTGGCTGATAACGATTTTCCTGTCACTTCCCTTTTAGCCACACGCGATACTAACGAAACCGCCCTCCGGCTCGACCACCACATCTACGAATTATTCAAATTCGTCTCCGGTATGCGCTATAACGGCTCATCCGAAGAGACCGCCGAAGCCGCTCGGCAGTTGGCTCGATTCCACCAACTGTTAGCCGATTACCCACACAGCCAGCCGTCCATTAACTGCTACCACGATTCGGCCGCCGTCCGAAGGCATCTCAGGACCATCGGCTCCGACCGCTCGGCCCTTCCGAGTCAGAAAATGCGCACAACCTCCGATACGCTCATGAAGCTTTACAACGATTCGAGCATCTGTGTCACCCAGCTCGGTTTCGACTCGTGGCCCTGGCAGATAATTCACGGTGACTGGCATCCCGGCAATATGCTCTTTACCGGGCACAAAATCGCCGCACTGCTCGATTTTGATTCGGTCCGCGTCGCCTCCACCATCACGGACTTGGCCAACGCGATGTTGCAGTTCTCCATTGTCGGCGGCCGCCCCAATCCCAACGACTGGCCCGATTATTTCGACGAAGACAAGCTCGCCACGTTCATCAAAGGCTACCGAACCGTTGTCGAGCTGGATAAAAACAAGCTGGATGCTCTAATCGATCTGATGATTGAAACGATGATTGCCGAAGCGGTCCTGCCCATCGCTGCGACCGGTTTCTTCGGCCATCTGTCCGGTACGGATTTCCTCGATATGATTTTACGGAAAGCAAAGTGGCTCGACAAAAACCGAAACAAGCTCATCCCGACCTTCTGCTGGTAAAAAATAATGGGCGGGTACATCTCGAAAAGGATGAACAATTGATTTGCCTGCCGTACCTGTGGCAGAGCTAAGGCATCTATTTAAGAAATTCACTATAGTACATGGAACAGGAAATTATTTGTTTCTCTTTTCCCTCTTGGCCAGTCTCTTTTCCTTTAGTGTCATCTTGGGCTTTTTCTTTACTTCTTTCCTGGTATCTCTTGACTTTGCCATACGATTTAACTCCTACAGACGTACATCATAATGATCAACATCACGGATCATTGATTGATAATATCTTCACAACAATGCAATAGTCATATCACAAATGTTGATAGTTTACTCAACTGACAAAGTCAAGTCAATAACGAGAACTTACATAAATACAATTCTTGTAACCAATGTGGAATTATCGGCGGATTCGTCCGGCTGTGCCCATGTCGGGACGGTAATGGCTCGGCACTATTTGCCACGGAACGGCTTACCATTCGGGTATCGGCGAACCGCCGGGCCAGCTCATTTTGAAAGTATTTCCCGCCGGATAAGCGGAAACGCGGTCCACATGACCATCGACAAAAACTGCGTTGGCAAAACCACTGTCGAGGTCACCAGCCGGCGCATCATGGAACGTCGCAAAGCAATCGTCACTTGTACCGGGGCTTGGGATTAAATTGTTGTCGTTGAAAACATCACCGCTAAGGTCCTTAATCGTCCAGGTATTTTCCTCGGAGAATACAAAAACGTTAGCCTGGTTTTTTACATTAGTTTCCCTGCGGGCGTTTTCAATCTCATCCTGATATTGGTTCGGAACAAAGAATGACGCCGTACCGAGAAAGCCGTTCATACTATAACCGTACTGAGGCTCGACGGGAAAATCCCGGCCCCGGCAGATAGTACAGCCGGTCTGCCTGGCAATCGTATTGAAAAGTGGACACAGGTGTACATCTTTATCCTTGAGATAGGGCCAGAGCGAACCTGCAAGCTCCGGATGATCGGCCAAGGTTTTACTGGCATTGTGCCACTCACAGCCCCGTACGCCGTCTTTGAAGAGCCAGGTAAAAGCTTCTGGAAAAATCCCCTCATTCGCATCCAGATACAACCGTGTGGCTACGCCATATTGTCTCAGATTGGACCGGCAGACAATTCCCTGAGCCTGTTTTTTTACCATCTGCAGCGCCGGCATTAATATCCCCATCAATAACGCGATAATGGCAATCACTACCAAAAGCTCGATTAGCGTGAAGGCCTTGTGTCTATGATTGTACATGATATGCTCCCCTGTTTTGACGTGTGATTTTATTGACCAAGGCGGCTGGTTCATAAAAACTATTTTATGCTTTGTGTGTTATTCCATCAAGGATTTTTCACCCGATTTAATAACATGGATCATGCACAGAGTCGATGCGAACCTTTCGTGCTCTCAGACAGTTAAATCCTGCAAAAAGGATTTAAAGCGCCCTTCGCCTGCGCAGCCAGCCGACGAGTCCTGCGCCGATACCGCCAAGGATAATTGCCCCGGGAGCAGGGATACATTCGTGTGTTATAGTGCCACTTATAGTTGTGTCAACCTCTACAGACGCCATTACATCGATTGATACCCATTCCGGATTATAGTCAAGAATGTAGATCGTATCTGTAATATACTTCGGTGCTGCTAATGCATCAACATAACCGTCAAAGATTACATAACGAGCAATATAATCACTTTCCTCCTGTGCCGTCAACGGGGGCAAAGGCGGAGAGCCGTCAGAGCCGCCTTCAGGCCAGGCCAACGTGCTCCAGTTGATAGCAATCGTTACATTGCCTAGGCCGGTAATAGCAATATCGTATGTAATCTCTTTCCATCGGGTTGGATCCGGCGGGTCATCGTAAAACCACTGGTTATACCAGCCGGTATTATCGTAGTAGTACCACGGAGTAGGATAGCCTGTTGGATCCTTCATGCCATTGCCGTCGTCATAGCCGCTGCCGCTGCCGGTAACGAACTGATTGTCATTAGCTAAAGTAATGCTGAAGTTATCGGTAGTCGGACCTGCTGAAGCCGAGACGGCCAAAAACACCAAAATAACTGCTGCAGAATAAAGTAATTGCTTTTTCATCACTTACTTCCTCTAAAATAAGTTTTAAAAAACTTAATTATATAGCAGCGAAGTGGGTATTATCTCTTGTGGTGCTAAACCTTACCTCCTTGTTTTCTCATCGCCTTTATCTCTCTCATCCTTTGCTTTATAAGCCGATATATCATACTAAAAATACCCCCTGTTTTCAAGGAATAAATTCAGAGAACACGACAAATCGACTTTTTTCCTGCATATCCTCGCTTTTTTTGACCATAATTCATTAAATTTTTCAAGACCGATTCAGCGGCTGCGAAGAATTTATTAGAAATAACGAATCTCGATATGGGCCGTCTTTCATATTGACATGAAGGAAGAAAAAATCATGAAACGTCACGATATTGTGACACATTAATCAGAGACAGAGCTGCTTCAAATCGTCCATGCTAAGGTTGCTGAGCTTATCGACGATCTTATCCGCTAAGTGCAGTTGTTCGGCGTCGTAGGAATTTGTCACGGCGACGGAATGCATACCCGCGGCTTTGGCCGCCTGGAGTCCCCAGAGTGAATCTTCAATTACGATGCACTGTTCGGCTTTAATCGGATCACTACGGCCCTTATTGAGCTTTTCCAGGGTAAGCAGAAATCCATCCGGGTGCGGCTTGCCTTTTTTGACGTGCTCGGCGGCAACTATCGTAACGAAAAAATGTCGCAGTCTGGCATCGTCCAGCAACAGCTCGATTTCCGTTAGAAGGGCTCCCGAACAAATCGCCATAGGGACTTTATTTTGCGCCAGCATGTTCAATAAATCGCGCACGCCTTCGATTGTTTTGCCTTCGGTTCGTGCCAATTCCTCGAAGATGTGATTCTTCCGCTCGATCAGCTCGGGAATCTGCCTCCTGTCAACATTAAGCAGACCGTCTGCGATAAGCTGCTTAAAACAATCGGCGTCGGTATAACCGAGATATTTCGTGTAGTAGTCTTTTTTATCTATCTCAAGATTGAATTTGGCAAGGACTTTATTAAATGCCCGAAGATGAAGAATCTCCGAATCGGTAATGACGCCGTCAAAATCGAATATTACTGTGCGAAACATAGTAGCAAGTAATTTATTTACTCAATAGGTACCGGCCCGACAAGGGCTTCGTATTCGTTGAATGTCGATTTATCACCTGTGCGGATAAGTTCGGCAAGGGCTATAATCTTAGGTGCATTTTTCGTAATAAATCTGTGGGCGATTTGTGCCTTGCGTTGCTTGACGGATATTGTTTCACCCGCACTATTCTGGCCGTTGTCGGCGAGAGGAACCTGCATATCTACCTTCGTACTTGCCTGGCCGCAGAAAAGATAGCCGTTAATCAAATCTATCGCGATATCGACAAGAGGCCGGCCGTAGAGGTCCATATACTCGTTGCCGTTTTCCTTGATAAAGGCAATCGCCTCTTTCATTTTTTCTGTGCCTTCGGCGAGAATGTCGAGCAGGTCTTTGACGTTTTCGTCGTAATCCATCTCGGCTAATTCGGTCAGGAATTTTTCCGCCGTCCCGCTGCATACTCCGCGTACCGCGGCTACAACCTGGAGCTGGCTCGTTCCCTCGTAAATCGTGGTGATTCTGGCGTCACGGGCGTAACGTTCACAGGCATAGTCCCTCATGTAACCGCTTCCGCCGAGCACCTGAATCGAATCGTAGGCCACACTGTTACACATTTCGGAACAATAATATTTGCTCATTGGCGTAAGCATGGCGGCGAGTCTTTTATATTTTCTCGAATCGCCCTTTAGCTGTTTGGCAAGCTCTTTATCTTCCGGCGGATTCTGTTCGAGCTGTTTCAGGATTCCGATTTCCAAATCGACCACGCAGGAAGTTTCATACAGAAGTGCTCTGCCCGCCTCGACGGCGATCTTCATATCGATAAGCATGTCACGAACTGCGGGAAGTTTCTCGATAGTGACGCCGAATTGCCTTCTCGTGGAGGCGTAATCGCGGGCGACACGAAACGCCGCTTCGGCGATTCCGAGTGACTGGCCCGCTATACCGATGCGGGCGCCGTTCATCAGGCTCATCACGTAAGTAATCAAACCTCGCTGCCGCTCGCCGATAAGTTTGGCGGGGGCATCGTTGAAAAACAATTCGCAGGTCGGGCTGCCGTGAATACCGAGCTTGTCTTCCAGCCGGCGAACCTTTACCCACGGCCCGCGTTCGACTAAGTACAGGCTCAGGCCGCGACCGTCGGAAATATCCGGCTCACTGCGGGCCAGTACAAGCAGGATTTCGCCGCAGCCGTTGGTTATAAACCGCTTGACGCCCCGCACAAACCAGTTGCCTTCGGCGTCCTGATATACCTTAGCCGGCTTTTCATTTTCTTGATCATGCCCGGAAACTTTTATCGCCTGCAGGTCGGAACCGGCGTCCGGCTCGGTCAGGACCATTGCACCGGTGACTTTACCGGCGGCGAAATCCGGAAGATACTGCTGCTTGATCTCTTCATCGGCAAAGGCATCTATCGTCTCGGCGATTCCCTGCAGGCCGAAAATATTCATTAATGCTGCGTCCGCACGTGAGACAATCTCAATCGCCATCGAATAAACAATATTCGGGAAGTTCAGCCCGCCGAACCGATGCGGCAGGGTAAAACCCATAACTTCCGCCTGGCCGAGCTTCTCGATAGCTTCGGCGGTACCTTTCGCTCGTATCACCGAGCCGTCCTCGTTGAGAGTATTTCCCTGGCGGTCTACGTCTTCGGCCCGCGGCGCGATGAATTCGCCGCTCAATTGTCCGAGCGAATCCAGCACCATCTCGTAATTCCGGACCGCTTCATCCGCATCGGCAGGAGCAGAATCGAACTCACCGGCGAACTTAAAACCTTCCTCACTTAACCGGGCCAATTGACGCAAGTCAATATGTCTGAACAAAAACTGTATGTCACTATTATCTTTGTAAAAATTAGCCATACTCGATTCTCGATACTTGATACGAAATTGCTGACATTGCGAGCAAAGTGAAAATAATCCAAAATAAAACGAACAAGATTGCCACGTCCCGATAAATCGGGACTCGCAATGACAGTAGTATTATATGTTTCTTACTCCTTTATTCCTTTTTCTTTAATTGCTTTAATCATCATCGGTACAATGGTATTCAAGTCGCCGACGATTTTATAGTGCGCGATATTGAATATCGGGGCTTCGGGATCGCTGTTAACGGCGACAATTTTCTGACTCTGTGACATTCCCGCCTGGTGCTGGATTTGCCCGCTGATACCGACCGCGATGTAAAGACTCGGTCGAACGGTAGTGCCGGTCTGGCCGACCTGATGGTCGTGGTCGATGTAGCCCAAATCCACCGCCGCTCTGGTCGCCGCCGGTGCCGCACCGAGACAATTCGCAAGGTCCCAAATCAGCTTGAAGTTGTCTTTGCTGCCGAGCCCCGCCCCGCCGGCGACAATAATTCTGGCCGCCTTGAGGTCCACTTTTTTCCGGCGTTTCTGCTCGTCGAGAATCTGCAGCGACAAATCCTGCTCGGTCAACTGGACCTTCTCTTCGACAATTTTACCTTTTCGTTTCGTATCCTGCTCCGCCGGGACCATAACGCCCTCGCGAACCGTCGCCATCTGAGGCCAACGGTCGAGGTTGATAATCGTGGCGATTATATTTCCCCCGAACGCCGGCCGTATCTGGAACAGAAGATTCTTGTGCAGCTTTTTATCTTTGACCGTCTCGTGGTCGCCGATCTGCAAATCAGTACAGTCGGCGGTAAGTCCCGCCTTCGTAGCGCTGGCGATCCGGGGAGCCAAATCACGTCCAGCAACGGTTGCCCCGTAGAGTACGATCTGCGGCTGGTGCTTGTGGATCAAATCGTACATCACTTTTGCATAGCTGTTGGTCTGGTATGTCTCCAGTTGCGGGTGTTCGGCTAAATACACCTTGTCGGCACCGTACTGTATCAGTTTTGTTCCAAGCTCTTTGACGTTGTCACCGAGCAGGGTCACCGCCAGTTTCACTCCCAAAGTGTCCGCCAGATGACGGGCTTTGCTCATCAGCTCGATTGGTGTATCTTCCAGTTTGCCGCCGTGCTGCTCGGCAAAAACCCAGACTTCGCCTGTTCTGTTCACATCAATCATAAAAATTCAATCCTAAAATTTTTAAGACTGTAATTTCCACCAGCCGCTTCTGCGGAGACAAGTTTACTCCTTCAAAGGCAGGGGCAGGAAAGTACCGGGGCAATTTTCAATATCTGCGTCCGCCGCCACCATAACCGCCACCGCCGGAACCACCGCGTCCACCACGACCACCGCCGCCACCGCCACCGCCTCGTCCGCGACCGCCACGTCCGCCACCGCCGCCGCCGCCACCGCCTCTGCGGTTATCTGCTTTGGGGCGGGCCTCGTTGACATTGACGGCCCGGCCGTTGATTTCCTGACCGTTCAAACCTTCAATCGCAGCCTCCGCCTCGGTTTTTGTCGGCATTTCGACAAATCCGAACCCTCTGGATTCGCCGGAAAATTTGTCCTTAATAATGTTGACGTTACTAACCTGGCCGAATGCTTCAAAAGCCTGACGCAAATCATCCTCCGTCGCACTATTCGATAAATTACCAACATATATATTCATTTTACATTCCTTTCTAGTCCTGTAATCAGGCCTATAATCAAATTCGCTTTCGGCAGGGCCGGACACGCGTCAAGCCTGTGAATAGCGTTCGTTTTTTTATTGTTTATATTTTCCTTTATGCGATTGTCTTATCTTCAATTAATTCATGTATCATATCGGCGATGCCCTTTTCGTTAGGCTCAATTCCCTTACTTTCCTTTGCCGCAAGGACAACGCTCTGGATGCGGTGTACTTTTGTCGGCGAGCCACTCTGGCCGCACCAGCTCAGGTCGGCCTCGACAAAATCCAAATCCCATTGCTTGATAAGCAATCCAGCTTTTTCCAATTCACCGCACTTGTGCTCAACCAGCTCTTTAATATCGGCCCGGCTCGCATCGGGATTTTCGGTCCTTATTTTTTGCTCGACCTCAATAGGCGTCATTGCCTTTTTATATTTCATCATTTTTTTTGCCGCGGCGACTCTCGGCTCGTTGGCACTACCGGTTACAGTCAATAAAACCGGAAGTTCGGCCCTGACCCGCTGCCATCCGTTTCCGATATTTCGCCTGGCTGTGATTTCCCTGCCGTCGAGCTGCTCAAGCTCTTCGACGTATGTTATCTGTGTAACGCCGAGTTTCTCCGCGGTCTGAGGGCCGACCTGCGCGGTATCACCGTCAATCGCCTGTCTGCCGCACAAGACAATGTCATAATCGAGCTTTCCAACCGCACAACTGAGGATATAGCTGGTCGCCAAAGTATCGCTTGCTGCACATCGTGGGTCGGTAATCAGGATTACATCGTCGGCGCCGCGATAAAACGAATCGCGAAGGACAGCACCTGCCGCCGGCAGACCCATCGTGATAACGGTAATATGACCGCCGTAACGCTCCTTAACCTGGAGGGCCATCTCGAGAGCGTTAAGGTCTTCCGGATTAAAGATGGCCGGAAGAGCCGAACGTTTAACCGTGCCGTCATCGTTCATAACATCACCCGTAATCTTTTTGGTGTCCGGTACCTGTTTAACCAGTACTACGCAGTTATAACTCAACTGTTACTCTCCTTATTCTATTATTCAAGGAATTACCTCAATAAAGATACGAGAATCGCATTGTACCGGCATTAGCTCTCAAGTCAAGCCTTAAAATCGAAGATGGATAAATGCCGTTCTTTTGGATTATAATGTGAAGAAATCGAAACAGAAGAAAAGTGAATTTCTTGTTTTATTATCGATAACTCGATATAATATCGTATAATATCAAAGAATATAGTCTTGAATCATCAACAGAAATGCACGAGCGATTATATGCACGATCTTTTAGGCAGGATAAAAGTTCCAGTCAAAGGCTTTACTTTAATAGAACTATTAGTCGTTATCGCTATCATCTCACTTCTGATGGCCATCCTTATGCCGGCGCTGAATAAGGTCCGCCAGCAGGCCCGGCGTGTGGTATGCT
Source organism: uncultured Pirellulales bacterium (assembly GCA_964454885.1). Taxonomy (GTDB): domain Bacteria; phylum Planctomycetota; class Phycisphaerae; order Sedimentisphaerales; family Anaerobacaceae; genus JAFGPS01. The sequence continues at coordinate 748 of CAYVXS010000019.1, read as the reverse complement.
CGTCGAATATGAAACAAATGTGTACGTCCGTAGTTCTATTCGCAGACGAACGAGAGGGCAAAATCCCCCCCGTCAGTGAATTACCAAGCGGCACCTGGACGTATCTCCAGTCGCAAAACCACTGGGCCAGGTGGTTTCTCCAGGGAGATACTTACTGGAACCTGGGACTTTTATGGAAATACGAATACATCAAGGATGGAAAGATTTTCTACTGCCCATCCAGGGAGGCCGTTTTTAAATATGAAGATTATTCCGACCCTGTCTTTCCAACAGAAGTCGTCGGAGGAACAACCGGCGTACGCGTTCCCTATTCGTACAATCCGATATGCAAGAGCCTGGAGAACCGCGAACGGGTGGTCAAGAATATGACGGACCTCAAAGCAGGTAAAAGCCTGCTGCTTGTCGATGTGCTGCGTCCGAACGCAGTCGCCCATATAAACGGCTGGAACGTTGCTCAGGGTGACCTTAGCGTCGAATTTATAATCGATCAAAGTATTCTCGAAGATATGCAAAACAGCAGCGGTCTGACCGACGACGACTACGAAACGTGGGACCGAATAATGGACAAGCTGCGGCGGTGAACTTATAATCCTGTTTTAATGTACTAATATTAATTTTTATAATATCAACTATTCTTGAATAACATTGTATAATAGTAAAATCTCAATAACAGGAGCCGATACTGTCTCCTAATACAAAAGCAAATTTGTCTCACTTTTACTAAAAGAGCTACACTATCAATTGAATA
>CAYVXS010000018.1:0-14731 GCA_964454885.1 uncultured Pirellulales bacterium | reverse complement strand
AATAAAAGAAAACACATTAATGAAGGCAATCTTCAATTATCTTTCGTTACTCATAATCTCTACCGGTTTAATGCTGGGAGGTTGCACCGATCAATACGGAGCTTATGAACAAACAACAAGAAAAAATAAGCTTATTAATAAAGAAGTACAACGTATGCTTGATATGTACAGAAACGGTTTGACACCTCAATCTAATGTTAACGTTTCTAAAACTAAGCAAGAAAATACATCTGTTCCTCAAACAAAGCAGGAAAAAAAATCGACCTCACCATTGGTAGAGATACAATCGGATTGGATGGAAGATTTTCTCCAAACAATGCTGGACCGGAATGAAATTCAAATAGAAACAATCAACGACTTAAATATCCCTGTAGAATCGAAATTTGAAATTAAAGGGGAATACGGGTGTATAGCAAGTTGGCCATATAATATAATTATCCATCAAATAGGTGAAAACATAAAAATAACTTGTATAACAAACCAAGATAGAAAAGAGTCTCGTCAAGATTTTGATAAATTTAAAATATTCTGGCTGATATATTCTTCTATAGATATTAATTCCCTGAACGAATTTTATGGAAAAGGAGCAACTACAGCAGATTTTGGAGGAATATTGTCTATTAATGTAACAACGAAAGATGAAAAATTTAGCAAGGAAATAGGAATTGTAGCTGGAACATTAGAAGACAAAGACATCGCAAAACTAATAAAAGGAATGACTTGGCTGGTTCATGGAGATGGTCTTGTTTTTTGTTGCTTTAAACAACTTTGGGATTAGTTTAAACACACAAAATGGTGGTAATCCATCAAAAATAACATGTGAGAGCAAAAGAATAAATCCCCAATGTAAAATTGGGGGCTAACTATAAATTAACTTGACGATAAATGTTATCATCGAAATATGGGAAAATTCATCGGGTATATGGTTACATGGGCAACGTACGGCTCATGGCTGCAGGGAGATAAAAGAGGATATGTGAAAAATGGGAAGATATTCCAAAAAGATGATGCTCTATACGTTTGGGGTATATAAATACGGGGGCACTTTACCTGTTTCCTTTGCAGTTTTATCCTTCGATTATAACAGGTGATAAGTCATGGACATTTTTCGGCTAAAATCGCCGTTTTTTGTTGTATTATGGCGATTTTTGGGTAAAATTATATAAGACGTTTAGTATATCGTATATCGTTTAGCGGAGAGCGAAAAATCAATCGTCCATCTTCCATCGTAACAATTGGGGGAAATTAACTATATCCCCGCTCCGGCTATAAAGGTGTGTGGTTCGCCGCCGACGAGGGCCTGTGGCGGGCAACAATCGTCTATCACGGCCGAAGAATACACTTCTATTTCCAAGACAAAATCGCCGCTGCTAAGGCTTATGACACTGCTGCAAGGAAATACTACAAAAAGTTCGCCCGACCAAATTTTCCTGACTCACCAAGAAGAACCACGAAGAATTATTAACAGAAATCACGAAGGGAAACCGTTTTTTGTCATTCCGTGCGAGGTCGAGGAATCTAATAATAGCTATCATACATGCGTTGGCGGGATTCAATATAAAACAAGGATAAAATTTTGCACTTGTCATTCTGCATAAAGTTATTTAATATTTGAAAAAATCATGAAATAAAAAGAACGCTTAGCAATAGATTGTTCTAAAAGGAAGCTGAGACGAAATGAATCTAATAAAGAGAATTTTAAGAAAAGAAAAAACATACAGGTTGAAAGCACATGATGCTCTAATGATAAATGTTGATGAACTTCCCACGCAGTATTCTGATGTCATATCGAAATTGCGTTCAAGTGGTTCTGTATTAACTACTTATCCTATTTTGGTTCTTCCTTCAAGTTATAAGAAATTTAATTCTAAAAAGTACAAGATACCAATGGATAGATTTGAGGCTATTGAAATATATTTATATAATCCGCCAAATGAAGAATATACCGATGAAAATAAGAGAGATTTTATATTATTTATGTATAGGTCAGCAAATCCAAGAATTAATGATTATTTGGCGAATCAAAATCGACCTAAGCCATTTAATATTCAAGTTGTTAAGGTAGCTGGTGGAAATATAAATAATTTTGATGCAGAAGTAAAAAGAGATATAACAAAAGTCCATCCAAATTTGTCCGCATATATTCAACGTTTTCGAAGTGGACTTAGTATAAAGAATTTGTGCAATTTAGAAATTAGAATTGTTACCTTGTTTGCGCCCGTTAATTCAAATAATATCAAATTAATTACTATTAAAAACGGTGCTACCTTAAATCCAATTTAGTGAGCTATTATTCAACAATAAATTTGACACACAATTACCCCTTTCGAGTTTATACAATCTATAGTTCCAGTTTGAGATGAACCAATGTGGTAGCCACTCTATCTCCAATTGGCAGTGGGATATCACCCATAAAAAATGTAAAACAAACCCAATTTGCACAGACTTAAGACAACAGACACAAGACCAAAGGAAAGAAATTTGAAAAAACAAACCCAATGTTAATTTGGGTATTTTAGTGTAAGTTCTTTGAAATAAGAAGATTATGATTATAATGGTGGTTTTCGAGCATTTTGCTGCAAAAAAACAAAGCCAATTTGCTCTCTGCGTTACTCAAAGAGCTTGAAGAGATGTTCGGCCGCAGCGCCCGCATGGTCGATCTAAATCAGGTAACTCATCCCGACCTGTTGCGGCCGTTAACAAGGCGCAAGACCGACATATATAAAGCCCAAGACTTATAACATCCATTACATTACTGTACCCATGATTATTGTCTAATCAAGATATACCAAAGCAGTCAAGGAACATTGCCGGATTGCATATATATTTCCATGAAATACTTTTGACATATATTAACACATTAATTACACTCTATTTTATGGGAGTAAAAGAAATTCTTGCTAATCTCAGAGAACAGATATTATCGCTTGCAGCCAAATACGGAGATTACAATATACGTGTTTTCGGTTCTGTAGCCAGCGGTTTGACAGATGAAAAAAGTGATGTCGATTTTCTTGTTGAACTTGAAGACGGAAGAACTCTGTTTGATCTCGGTGGATTGTTAATGGATTTACAGGAACTGCTCCAGCGTAGAGTTGATGTAGTAACTTAAAACGGCCTTCACTGGTATATCAAGGACAGAATCCTTAACGAAGCCAAGCCCTTATGAAATACACGTAAATATCATGGGCATATCCATATAATCTACAAGAAATATTGTCTGCAAATTAATCGACCATCTCTTCGAGTTTGCCAATCAGATTTTTTATCGCTCTTTGCCCTTTGGTGGTTATTCTGCAGAACGTTTTCGGCTTGCGACCGAGAAAAACTTTTTTAACTTTAATATAGCCCGCTTCCTCCAATTTCCGAATCTGGACGCTGAGATTGCCGTCGGAAAGCTCCAGCAGATTTCGGAGATATGTAAATTCCAATTTATCACCGCCGATAAGAGCGGAGATTATCCCCAATCGAGTTTTGGATAATATCATCTCATCGAATTGCAATGGATCAGATTTAGCCATTTCCTTTTTCCTGTTTATGATAATTTCTCTGGATGACTATTGCAGGGATAATACAGCCAAGACCTATTGCAACTCCTAATATTACATAGGCATACTCATTTATAAGAGAAGCAGCCAATATAGAAATGAAAATGGCCACTCCGCCGAACAGCCATTCCTTTGACGATAGTATTCCCGAGATGGAAAGACCAAAGCCAAAAATTGCGGCCCAGAGAAAAACCTGCTTTCCAAAGAAAACGCTGAACGGCCCTATGGACCAAACCGATGCATTTAATAACAAAATATACCATATCAAACCAAGCTGGTTTGACAACTGAGAGACGTAGCCGGTCTTTTTCTCGTGTATTTCACATCTATAGCCATCAAATATTCCCACAAAAGCTCCGATGACCCACAGTATTATCCACATAGGCGGAATAAACTCTTTGAATTGTGGTTTTGCCAGACAATATTGTGTCAGAGGCAAACCCGTCAAAAAAATCAGGCCCCAGACAATCATCACTGGCCATCTCGGATCATATATCCGAGAAGTCTTTTCTATTATTGAGCGCATAAACTTAAGGTCGCCGGCTAACGCGGCAGGGTCTTTTATCCGAGCTTCATTTTTATCTTCTATTGAATTTTCATTTTCCATGATTTTCTCCTATAAAATAAAGTACTTTATATTATAAAGTATAATATACCATCCGGTATTTTCCCTTGCAAGGTTTTTTTTAAGAAATTTTTTTCTCCTTTTTAACAACCGGCATTTTTAGAGGTAAAACGCATAACAATAGACTGATTTAGACGTCATTTCTGAACAAAAATGCAATAACTGTGGTATAATGCACGAATGACTGTAAACAATGCTAATATTGATAGATTTCTGCCGACAACGCTCGAGGAACTTCGGCGGCGTGGTTGGGAACAGGTGGACATCATCCTGATAACAGGCGACGCTTATGTTGACCATCCCTCGTTCGGAGTAGCGTTAATCGGGCGATGGCTCGAAAAATTAGGCTATCTGGTCGCGATATTATCACAGCCCGATTGGCGAAGCGTAGAGCCGTTCAGGGCACTTGGCCGGCCGCGGCTTTTCTGGGGAATCACAAGCGGCTGCATCGATTCGCGTCTGAACGATTACGCCTCGTTGGGAAACCGCCGAAGGCAGGATGTTTACAGCCCAGCAAGAGAACTGCGTCCATCCCGGCCGCTGTTGGTGTACTCAGCAAGGGCACGAGAGGCCTTCCCCGACGTGCCGATTGTCCTCGGCGGTTTAGAGGCCAGTCTCCGTCGATTGGTGCATTACGACTATATCGAGGATAGACTCAAACGCTCGGTTCTGATCGATGCAAAGGCGGACCTTTTGGTTTACGGTATGGCCGAGCGTGCTATCGCCGAAATCGCCCGACGACTGGTTGCAGGCAAATCCATATATGAATTGACCGACATACCGGGAACGGCCTACGTCGTCAGAAAAGGAATAACCGCACCCAAAAATGCTGTCCAACTCCCGTCACTAAGCCAACAACAGGCTAATTCTTCGCTGGTTATGGATGCACATCTAAAGTATCAGGCCCAAACCTATCCTGCCGGATTGCCGATTGTACAGGAGCAGGATCCTGGCACTATTGTTGTCCTACCGCCCGCCGAGCCGTTGAGCAGCGAAGAGCTTGACGCCCTATATGACCTTCCGTTTTCACGTTGCTGGCATCCTCGTTATGACCAGCAGGGCGGCGTACCGGCACTGACACCGGTGAAGTTTTCCATTACAACTCATCGCGGCTGTTTCGGGGGTTGTTCGTTCTGTTCGATTGGCTGCCATCAGGGAAAGCAAATCAGCTCGCGGTCGCTGGATTCATTATTAAACGAAGCGGACATAATCCGCCGACATCCGCAGTTTCGCGGCACGATCGAGGACATCGGCGGCCCAACCGCCAATATGTACGGGATGGAGTGCTCGCAGGAACAGACATGCTCCCGCTCCGGTTGCTTGTCACCATCGGTTTGTAAACAGGTCAGGCTCAATCATAATCCGATCCTTGAGATGATGGAGGCGTTTGTCCGCTGGAGCGGCAGTTTTTCCAGGAAAGTCAATATCTTTGTCGCTTCCGGTATCAGGCATGATATCGCACTGGAAAATCCCGAATACATCGATATGCTGGTCCGGCATTTTGTCGGGGGACATCTTAAAGTGGCCCCGGAACATTACTGCCCACACGTGCTGGATTTGATGGGCAAGCCGCCGTTTAAAGTCTTCGAGCAGTTCGAGCAGCGATTTGCCATGTCATGCCGCCGGGCTGGAAAAGAGGCCTATCTTGTTCCGTACTTTATCAGTGCCCATCCCGGCTGCCGTCCCGAAAATGCGCTGGAGCTGACCGAGTACCTCGTCCGTCGCTCATGGCGGCCGCGGCAGGTGCAGGATTTTGTCCCGAGTCCTATGACGCTCTCCACAGCGATGTATGTCACCGGCAAAGATGCCAAAGGGCGAAAAATTCACGTCCCGAAATCACGCAGGGAAAAACGCCTCCAGGCCGCACTTCTGCAATACTACCAGCCGAGAAATAAAAAGCTCATCGGCGAATTCCTGCGACAGCAAAACCGCAACGAGCTGTTGACAAAGATTAACCACCTGAACAAATCACATAACAGGCGAAAAAAGTAACTCCATCTTTACTACAAACATGGAGAAAATCAGCACGTTTTGTCGATAAATTCATAGGCAGCATCTAATCGGATGCGCGATAAACTTTCAGTCCAAAGTGAAATAAGCAGAATGCATAATACGCTGAAAATTATAAAGAGCAAGATTATCGTTCATCGAAAATTGACTTTACTTTTTGCTCTTACCGTAATATTGGTTGGGACTTGTCTCTTCGTAGCAGATCTGTATATGGGAACCGCAGTAAAAGATAAGATTTACAGGAATATAGAACAAATACCCCATAAAAAAGCCGCACTTGTTTTGGGAACAGCAAAGTTTTACAAAGGTCGCGAAAATCCTTTTTACGAAAATCGTCTTGATGCTGCTGTAGAATTATGGACTGCAGGTAAAATCGAAGCGATTTTGGTCTCAGGAGACAATTCGAGAAAAGAGTACGATGAGCCGACCAATATGAAGATAGACCTAATCGACAGAGGCATACCGCCCGAATATATCACAATAGACTATGCCGGTTTCAGAACGCTTGACTCCGTAATTAGAGCTGATGAAATATTCGGCCTCGATGATTACATTATCGTTTCCCAGCCCTTCCATTGTATACGGGCGATTTTTTTAGCGGAAAAACACGGACAGAAAGTGATCGGCTACTGTGCAAAAGACGTAATCAGTCCGGCAGGTATTAAAACACGGCTAAGAGAAGTACTTGCCAGGATGAAGGCAATCCTGGATGTCGCAACCAGAAAAGAACCAAAATTTCTTGGAAATAAAGAAGTAGTTGCATACAAAATGCCTACAATAGAAAGCTCGAATATAAATAAAGCCCAAATAGATTGACTCGTAATATAGACCACCGCCATTTCTGGAAAAGAGAATTTCTCATTTTATATTTCCACTTTGAAACAAACGCAGGAAAAATTCCAGCAGTAATTTTGATTCTTTAAAATTCTGGATTCCGAATCAAATCCAGACGATTTGCTGTATTTATATACAAAAATCATAAGATATTGATTTTTTCGCTTATTTATATTAAAATGGATTCATCATGGACGGAGCACATAAAACAATAAGATTATTCCTGCTTTCGGTGGTGTTCATTCTGTTTTGGATCGGTCCCTGTGCTTTCGTTAAGGCAGAAACAACGCTCGTCATCAACGAATTAATGGCTTCCAACACAAACAACAGCGGAATTACAGACCCACAGGGCGATTACGATGACTGGATCGAAATCCACAATTTCGGCAGGACTGCCATCGATATAGGCGGAATGTATCTGACAGATGATCTGGATGAATCGGATAAGTGGCAGATTCCGGATAATTCACCATCTGAGACAACTATTCAGGCAAATGGTTATATCTTAATCTGGGCGGACGGTGAAACCGGCGACGGTCCGCTACATGCAGGATTTAATCTGTCCGGCGACGGCGAGCAAATCGGACTGGTTGCTTCCGACGGTGATACAATAATTGACAGTATTACATTCGACGAACAAGTTGCCGACATTTCCTACGGCCGTTATCCAGATGCCGGAGACGACCTGCATTATTTTGCGAAACCGACTCCCGGTGCGGAGAACGAAGAGCCATACCTGGGTATAATCGAAAATCCTGAATTCAGCCGTGAGCGGGGTTTTTATGAAAGAGATTTCTATGTAACAATCGCAACGACAACTAACGGCGCACAGATATATTATACGACCGACGGCAGCGAACCTGTCAAAAACGGGCAACCTTCGGCAACCGGCAGGGAATATAAAACCCCTGTCCGAATCGGCTCAACCACCTGCCTTCGTGCGACGGCGATTAAAACAGGCTGGATACCGTCGCGAACAATCACGCATACCTACATATTCAACGCCGGTGACGATATCAAATCCATGCCGGTAGTGTCACTTGTCGGTGATGAGAACACAACTTTTTTCGAACCGGACGGCATCATGGCAATCGTCGGTGGTTATTACGACGGTGACGGCGTATGGCACTCGAGCGGTCAGAACAGCTACAATAATCCGATACACAGGGGGATAGAATACGAACGCCCGGTCTCCTTTGAAATCATCGACCCGAAGACCGATACCAACCTCCAGATTGACTGCGGTATCCGTGTTCACGGCAGCGACTACACAAGACCTCGTTACACTCGCGGTGACGATTGGGTGACATGCTGGAACGGCGGGCCCAATTGGAATTCCAGGAAGTTCAGCTTCAATCTCTTTTTCCGCAGCACCTACGGCGATAACCGCCTCGAATATCCGTTCTTCCCGTTCATCGATATCTATCGTTTCCAGAGCATCGTGCTGCGGGGCGGACATAACGATGCATGCGCTCCCTTTGTCAAGGATGAATGGGCCAGGCGGCTTTTCAGAGAAATGGGGGCGGTCCAGGTGACGGGAACTTTCGCCAATCTCTATCTTAACGGAGATTACAAGGGCTTTTATAATCCCACTGCAAGGGCCGACGAGGAATTCTTCCAGGAATGGTACGACACTGTTAACGAATTCGATGTGATTACCCAGTCCGGAACACGGGATGGTGACACGATTGCCTGGAACGACCTGCTCAATTATGCGGACAGTCATAACCTTGCAAACTCCGCCGAGTACGAATATGTCGCTGAAAGGTTCGATATCCCGACGTTCATTGACTTCCTCATCCTCGAAATCTATATCGCCAACTTCGACTGGCCCGGCAATAACTGGGACGTTCATCGCGAGAGGTCGGAATCCGGCAAATTCAGATTTTCCGTCTGGGACGCCGAAGGTCTGGCAGAAACATGGGCGGTAGGTAATAATTTCGAGCTGACTGCATTCGAAGATTTTCCCACATGGTCATCGACTCCGGGACTGAACCACATGTCTGAACCTGCTTCCCGGCTGTATCGTGCCCTGAAGGCCAATAACGGTTTCAGGCAGCTTTTTGCCGACCGCATTTATAAACATTTTCACAACGGCGGCATCCTGACTGAATCGCATCTGTTAGCGCGATGGTGGGAGGTTTTCGCCGAGGTCTCGGCCGTCCTGCCGGCGACTTCACAATATCCCATGAACTTCGTTCCCGAACAATTCATACCGAATCGCGAGGAGCCGGTATTCGAGGCCTTTGCACAAAACGACCTGTACAATCTCAATCTGGAAGCACCTGTATTCAATATCAACGGTTCCAATCAGCATAGCGGTCAAATCTCCTCCGGTGATCTCCTGACTATAAACAATCCCAACAGCTTCGGTACGATTTACTATACGCTTGACGGCACGGATCCCGGTGTCCCGGGGGTAGCTGCACAGCAGGTAGTAGATACAACATTCGTGGCGGAAAATGCTCCCAAAAGGGCACTGGTCCCAACTACGGAGATCGACAATGCATGGAAAGGTGCCGGTGATTTCGACGACTACGACTGGATGACCGTCACCGGCTCACCCGGTGGCGTGGGATATGAAAGAGGCTCCGGTTATCAGAATTATATCACACTCGATGTCGAATCGCAGATGTATAACAAACGTCCCGGCTGCTATATCAGGATACCATTTCGGATTAATGATAACCTACAGAATTACGATTTTATAACCCTCAGGCTCAGGTATGACGATGGTTTCGTAGCCTATATAAATGGTGTCGAAGTCCAAAGGTCTCTTGTGAGCGGCACACCGAGATGGAATTCATTCGCTTCAGGCAATCACGAAGCGGGCGGGCTGCAGGATTTCGATATATCCGAATATACCGACGAGTTGAAAGAGGGCGACAACATTCTGGCGATTCATGGTCTAAACACGTCACTGAGTAGTTCCGATTTCCTCATCTCAGCGGAACTGGTTGCCGGCAGATCCGTTAACGGCACGGCTCCGAGTCCATCGACTACTGCAATCCGGTACACCGGACCTGTAATTCTCAACAGCACCTCGCACGTCAAGGCCAGAGTGTATACAGGTGATGAATTTTCAGCACTAAATGAAGCAATCTTTTCTATCGGTCAAAATAGGTAGAACTAAATATGTCCGCGTGAAAACCGGGCCACTATCGGATTTCAGACACGCATAGACAAGGCTGATAAGCCACATCTTATCAGGACCTGGAGATTATCGGCGGCTGATTTATGTTACACTATTTTCCCGCCGATATATTATTGTCGAGATTGTTCATTGTTCATTATAATATCTATAGGAGGTATGCAGATATGAATAAGCTCTTGAAAATAATTGTCTCGCTTGTTCAAATCGTCGGGGGATTGTTGGGATTAGGTCTCATCGGACGCTGCTTTCTGAGAGACCAGCTCACACAGACAGCAATAATCTTTCATGTGATCTTTATTTTGGTGTTTTCGTTCGGGATAATAGCTTCTCTGGCCCTCATCATAAAACCGAGACCGGGCCTTGTACTCAGCGCAATTTTCCAGGCTATCCAAATACCTGTTGTCACCGGACCTTCGGTGGTTTACATCCTGTTTTCAGGTGCGTGCTTCAACGTGTACAAATATGCGAGCGGATGGGGATTCAAATTTCTTTTCGGCAGCCATTATTCTCTTTACTTTAACAGCGGGCAGCCCTGGCTGGTGGGAATCAATGTTTTCGCTCTGGTATTATTTGTTCTGCTGATTATGGAAATACGGTTTTTAAGGTCGTTCGAAAAATCTCATGAGTCTCAGACCGGTCGTTCATATCCGGCGCGGCGTTATTCACAAGCACAGCCGCATATAGAAAATAGCGGCCCGCTCCGACACATTTATCAATAAGAAATGCTAAAGTTATGAATTTGATAAATATCCCGGTATAGAAATTTTATGAAAAAAACTATTCTCGGCAGATACGAGCTAACAGAACAAAACCAGGTAGTTATCGACGTTTCCATCCGGACAGTAGAGGATTTATATAATAACTTCGACCGAACCGCTCCTTATATGAAAAAGGACCTGGATCAGGAATTCGTCGATTACATCATCGATTCGGTACGAGAAATCGGTGAAAATGATTTTATAATACGCATAACACTTTCCAACATGCCGGACGAGATTACAATGAGTCGGGTACGCAGCAGCATTCATACGTTTTTTCAATACTTGAAAGACACGGAGCACAGGGCGCTCGATAATATGTTCAGGCGGTCATTTAAGCTTTTCAGTATTGGTCTTATATTGCTTGCGCTTGCCATTGTAGCGGCACGAAAATTCTCGTCAAGCGAAGGTGTCCTGACGGAAGTCTTTGCACAGGGATTGACTATAGCGGCGTGGGTTTCGCTGTGGGAGGCGATTGCCAATCTTTTCATCGAATGGCGTCCGCACAACAGAGATATTAAATTATACGAAAAGATTATGAATTCCCCGGTGCTTTTTCGCCATCTCCCGATGGACAAAACCGCAGCAGAAAATAAAACCGTACCAAAATCATAACAATATTATACAAAGTTGTTTTTGGGGCCTCTTTGTGGACCGAATCCGGTGATATAAAGCCCGAGGGATGAATATTGTAATCTTTTATTAAAATCGAAAAAATGATAATAATCAAAAGCGAAGGAATGCTGGATCAACGACAATATCACCAAATCCACAGTCTTAGTAGGCCTGTAATCTGCAAACATCTCAAAAGAACGGTCATTTCGACTCAAGCGACTTCCGGCAGCTCGTCCCAGCAGGTGGTAAATTTTTTGGAGCGCCGGCGGAACTGGACGTGCCAGTCCTTGTGAAGTCCTTCGGCCGCCCAGTAAAGGGGGGTATTTATTCTGGCATTGACCCTATCGACGACCCGCATCAGACGCCGGGACTTTTGTCGATCGGTCTTATCGAACAAATTTCGTTGCACCCGGTCCTGGGGAACAAGCCCGAGCAGGACCACGCCGCACTTTTTGAATTTATAGTTTTTGCGATAGAGTCTTTCGATACTCGAAATCGCGGCTCTTATCATTTCCGCGGTGTCACTGGTCGCCGTCTCGAATGCAAAGGTATGGGAATTGAAATATTTGTTTTTGATAAATCTGCTGGTGGTGACAAACACGGTCTGTAAGCTAACCGCAAGTTTATGCTCCCGCAGTTTTTCACCGGCCCTGGCTGCGTAGGTGGCCGCCGCTTCTTTTAGCTGCTCGACTGATTCGACCGGCACACCGAACATGCGTGAGACGACTATCGATTGCCGGGCGGGGGGATTGTCCTCCAAAGGATAACAGCAGCTTCCACACAACTCGTAAACGGTCCTGACACCCATGACACCGAACCTGTTCCTTATCCAGCTAATGTCGGCTTTGCTCAGATCGAGGGCGGTTTCCAGTCCGGCCCTTTTTAGTTTTATCGCCGAGCGGATGCCGATACCCCAGATTTTTTCCAGAGGGACCCCGGCAAGAACCTGTTCGATATTGGTTGAATCGCTCAAATCAAGGACGCCGTCGAATTCCGATGAGCGTTTGGCTAAATAATTTGCGATTTTCGCCAATGTCTTTGTCCCGGCGATACCGATGGATACCGGCATGCCGGTCCACTGTTTGACGGTCCGCTGGATTTGCCGGCCGTAACCGGCCAGGGGGGGGCCGAACCCGGCAAGATTCAAAAACGCCTCGTCGATGGAATATATCTCGATCTCCGGCGTAAACGTCGCCAGGGTCTCCATTACCCGGCGGGACATGTCGGCGTAAAGAGTATAGTTCGAGGAGAAAACTTCGATGTTGTGCTTTTTGATTAAATCCGCCACCTCGAAGGCGGGGACACCCATGCCGACACTCAGGGCCTTCGCCTCGTTCGAGCGGGCGACAACGCATCCGTCGTTATTGGACAAAACCACCACCGGCCTGCCGGTCAGCTTCGGGTTGAAAACCCGTTCGCAGGAGACGTAAAAATTATTGCAGTCAACAAGTGCGAATATTTCTTTCATAACTGATGGATGACGTTAGTGACAACGCCCCAGACCTCGAATTCGGTTTCATCTGTGATTTCCCGCGCGATGTAATTATGGTTTTCCGGCTCTAAGGTGATTTTCCGCCGGTTTATGCGGATTCTTTTGACGGTCAGCTCGCCGTCCACAACGGCAATGACCACGTTTTTGTCCCTCGGCTGCAGCGAGCGGTCCACTACGAGAAGATCGCCGTGATGGATTCCGGCCCCGAGCATGGAATCACCTGTCACGCGGACAAAGAACGTCGCGACAGGATTTTTGACAAGGTGCCTGTTCAAATCGAGCTTGTCCTGCTCGTAATCGGCGGCGGGGGAGGGGAATCCCGCCGGAACCACCGCCTCAAACAAAACGTTTTGCTCTCCGCCGGACAAATCGGGAGTATGGGTCGTATGTATTTTCGTCGTCATTTTCTATCTCACTGTTTCAAGGCGATTCTTTCCAATTGCGGGTATTGTCGCAAAAGCCCCTCCGGCACAGGCTGTTTCTGACCGGTCATAAGGCATCGCAATTCGAGGGCATTAGCCAATTCGGCACCGCGATAGTGATTGTTCGTAATTATGGTAAGAGTCTTCAGAGCCCTTGCTAATTCGCTGACCCGCAGCTTAATCTGCGACAATTCCTTTTCGTTGTAATAGTAATTGTAGGTCTCGTCTCTGCCGGCCTTGCTGAACCACGCCGCCGCGTTTCTGCCGTGCATACGGAAATAGCCGTTGTGTCCGATTGTACACTGCTGCAAATTGAATGAGTTCCAGGTCGTCGGGTAATCGAGATTGCAAACGGTAACACCGAGACCGTCGAGAAATTCCAGGGCCTGCGGTGCCTGCCATGATTTGTGCCTGACCTCAACCGCAAGGCTAAAACCCGCGGAGAAAATTTCCACGATTTTAGACAGGTGCCGGCGGTGCGAATCGGTATCGTCGAAATCGTATCTGAACTGGACGAGCAGGTGCCGGAGCCTGCCCGCTTCGAGAAAAGGCTCGAAGCCTTTGTAAAACTGTTTTGCCGTATCGGTGTCGATTTTGCCTTCGTGGGTAAAATCCTTATGCAGCTTCGCGGTGAAGAAAAAATCCGGCCTGCCCGAAGTCTTTTCCAGCCAGGCCCTGGTATTTTTCTCGAAGGGCGGCCGGTAAAAGGTGCTGTTGATTTCGATACAGTCCACGAACCTGCTGACGAACTCAAGCTGGTCGGTTTTGGAATCGGTATAGACAATTCCCTTCCAGTCGGGGTACGACCAGCCCGCGATGCCGATATAAATTCTGCCCGTTTGTCCTGCACCGGAGTGGTACAGGGTTTGTTGTGTATTCATAATTTTCTGAAACACACCGTGACTTTTCCTATGATACGGATGTTGTCACTTCCTTTCTTGATATACATCGTTTTATATCCGGCGGCCTTGTTGGCCGGTTCGAGAGCAATATCTTTTCGCCGGACATATACTTTCTTGACGGTAGCCTCATCGTTGAGAAGGACCACGCCTATTCGGCCGTTGCCGATCTCCGACGACGGCTCGACCACGACAAAATCGCCGTCCATAATTCCCTCATCGACCATGCTGTCGCCAGCGACTTTGAGAATAAACGAGCCGGCCGCCTTACGACATAATATCTCACCCGGTTCCAGGAACTGCTCGATATTCTCCTCGGCCAACATCGGCCGACCGGCCGCTACAGTCCCGACGACGGGAAGGCCCCTGGGCTT
>CAYVXS010000017.1:0-15073 GCA_964454885.1 uncultured Pirellulales bacterium | reverse complement strand
G
This sequence comes from uncultured Pirellulales bacterium, assembly GCA_964454885.1. Classification (GTDB taxonomy): domain Bacteria; phylum Planctomycetota; class Phycisphaerae; order Sedimentisphaerales; family Anaerobacaceae; genus JAFGPS01. The sequence goes on along the minus strand of CAYVXS010000017.1, from coordinate 15,072 downwards.
TGGGGACATTCCATGAATTCAAGGGAATCCGCTCAGGTGACAAGATAGATTATATTTTCACGACGCCGGACGTTAAAATTCTTGAAGCGGAAATATTATATGACAACGACGAGGGCCGTTATCCTTCCGACCACTTCCCTGTTACTGCTACACTTGGTTTGTTGGTAAATAGCAATGATTAAATAAGATAAAGTCTGTGAGGTGCTAATTCGTTAATCCGGCGATAGCGGCGCCGATGAGCGTGGCGTTTTCGACGCCGATGATTTCAAAGGATATTCCTTTTTGCTCTTTTAAATATTGGTTGAGATAGAACTCGACGCGGGATTTTAGGTTATGCAGCTTATAGAAAGTTGTCCCCTCGGCAACAATACAGACCGGCCGATTCGGGTCGCTGCCTTTACCGGATTTGAGAGAAGCCGAGCTGAGATTTATAGCCGTAAGTTTCGCCGCCCGTTCGACGATTGCCTGAACGAGATCGAGCAATGTCGCTAAATCGGAATCAGTCAGATCATCATGATGATTTGCTATAACCGATGATAAAGGATTATTTCCCTTTGTTGGTTTTTGGAGGAAATCGCTGATGTCTTTTGTTGTCAGTTCCTTGATATCATCCAGCATAGAACTCGTGGCGGCGCTAAAGAGATTTTCCTGTGCCGCTTTGCGGATAGTCATTAAAGTCAGCGGGCCTAAGTAAGCACCGGAAATCATTTTCTCGAACGTATGGTCGCCGGGATTTTTGGTCGATTTGTCGAATTCCTTATCGATGTCACTCAGAGGGCCTTTACTGAAACCTCCGGATTCGATATTGATGATTTGACTTTTAGCCGGATCAAGCTCGGGCTTTTTCAGGATGTTTTTATTGCTTTCGATATAGGCGCAATTTGTCCCAGTTCCGAGGATAAATCCGACGAAGCTGTCGTAATTTTTATCGAATGAGGCAGCCCTGCCGGCCAGAAGTGTAGTGACGGTGTCATTCAATATTACGATATGCTTTTGGTCTTTAAATCCTATCGAGGCGAGGGCGGCGTTGAGATTTTCGCCTATCATCTGGCCCTGGACCTCGGCGGCCTTTATCTCCTTGGAGAATCGAAGGAGTCTGCCGTCTCTATTGGGCAGTGCCTCGGTCGGATAGGAAAAGCAAAAACCTATATTGGAGCTTTTGTCCGCGATGTCCCTGACATATCCGGCCATAATCTCGAAGAACTTGTCTTTGCCGACTTCCTCGTCCACGCCGGGCATACTGTATAATTTCAGGTCCTCGATAACCGGCTGTTGGTCCTTGTTAAAATGGACCACGGCGACACGGAAGTTTGTTCCGCCGGCATCCATTACGACGACGCATTTATCCGTCGGGACATCTTTTTGTATCTCGATATATGTCGGTATCATTTCGAGAGAGCTTTCCCGGCCGGCCAGACCCTGGGCCATACTTTGTAAAAAGATATTGCAGCAGCTTTCGGTATCGATTTGTTCCGGGTGCATTTTTTGCCGTTTTAGAAATTCGTCGGCCTTGCTCATCATATTCTCCAAATTATTATCGTCACTCGTCACTCGTGACTCGAATGACGATAGACGAACCAAGAAAGACTTAGTCCGGGTATCCGTCGGGATGTTCACAGTGCCACCGCCAGGCGGTTGATACCATCTCTTCGAGATCGGGCTTTTCGGTTTTCCATCCCAGCTCGGTTTTTGCCTTTGTGGCATCGGCCATCAGAACCGGGACGTCACCGGGCCTGCGTTCGGTTTCGGTGACTTTGAAATTTTTGCCGCTGACTTTTTTTACTGTTTCAATGACTTCCCGAACCGAGTGACCTCTTTGGTTGCCGAGGTTGCATATCAGCTCGCTGTTTTGGTCCAGCTTGTTCAACGCAAGCAGATGCGCCCGGCACAAATCGTCGATGTGGATGTAATCGCGGATGCAGGTCCCGTCCGGCGTCGGGTAGTCGGAGCCGTAAATTTTGATTTCGGGGCGTTTTCCCGTCGCTGCTTGAATTATCAGCGGTATCAGATGCGATTCGGGCCGATGGTCTTCACCGAGTCCGGCTTTACCGGCGCCGCAGGCGTTGAAGTATCTCAATGCTGCGTAAGAGAGCTTGCCCGTCAGGTACTGGTCGTAACACATTTTTTCGACCGCTAATTTGCTCTGGCCATAGGGATTGGTCGGATTAGTCGGCGAATCTTCAGTAATCGGTACTTCTTTCGGGACACCGTAAACAGCCGCGGTACTGCTGAAGATAAACTTTCTTACACCGACGGTTTCCATAGCGGACAGGAGATTCTGTGTGGCACAAAAATTGTTTCGATAGTATTTAAGCGGCTCGGCCACCGATTCGCCGACTTCGATAAAGGCGGCGAAATGCATAACCGCTTCGATATTGAATTTGTTAAGCGTTTCGACGAGTAGCTGATAGTTGTTTAAGTCGCCCTGCACGAATTCGGTTTCTCTGATTGCAGATTTGTGACCTTTGCTTAGGTTGTCAAAAACGACCGGGTTGTGTCCATGAGCGGCCAGCATGGCCGTCATGTTAGAGCCGATATATCCTGCACCGCCGCAAACGAGTACTCTCATAAATCGTCCCTCGTCTGATGTCCTTTGTCTGTCGTCTGACCAGCGCCGATTGAAGATGGACGAAGGACGAAGGACGCACCGCTGATGCGTTGGTAAATACGTTTTACAATTTCTCTTTCGAGGGCCTTGTCACGGCCCAGATCTATCCAGGCCATATCTCTTTGCTGCTCGGGATTAATCCGCAGAGTTTGCAATGCCGGAGAGCTTCTTGAGAACATCGCGTATGCCCGGGCGCTGCTTGTGACTTCCTGTTCGGGCATAGAGAGCCTCTGGATATGAACGACACAATCGATGTATTTTTCATCCTTCGTAGTTCCAGCTTTCGCGACAGAGTCGGCGGACAAAGTACTACGGAGAACGGGATCGACGTTGATTTCTATTGTTCTGCGGACGCTGTGCAGATTGCTTAAGAGCCAGTTATAAGCCCCTACATTATCACTTCGCCAGAATTCGAAGAACTGTGCACCTTCGAGCGGCCGGGTTTTTATATAACCGGTGTTAGGATCAAATTTTTCTATTTCGAAATGCATCCGGGCCAATACATCTTCGGTTATCTCCATCATCTCAGTCTTATTAACACTTTGAGATAAGTTTGGTGTTACCATTTCAGGCGGAGAACTTTTTTGTTGTGTGCAACCTGGAAGAAAACAGAGGACAGAAGACAGAATATAGAATGCAGAAGGCATAGGCCAAGCAGGTATTAATCTTTTTCTGTGTATGTTAATTTTCATTTTAATTTCTCAAAGTTATATTATATGCACTTTTGCTGATTATATATCTAATGGCAAGTCGGCTCAAGAGCGATTTGATTTTTTCGGATGGACTATAGTATTTGTTCATTTGTGGTTTATCATCTCGATTACCTTCTGCGCTTTCAGAATTGTTACCGACATTGAAAGCAAAATCATCGATATCAATACTGTTATCATCGATTGGATTGTCTTGTTTAACATGACCTGATGTGGCTGCGATTCCGGAACCGAACCGGCCGGTTCCGGGATAATAACTGTCAGAATAAAAGATATAATTGCGATTGCTTTTTTCATATAAAGTCCCCTTATGAGGGATCTATCGTGTACATAATATGTCCTGTTCTGTTTTTAAGTCCAGCTTTCTCTTAAAGAGTGACCTTTGGCGTAGTTGAGCCGGCTAAATAACTGTAAACTCTTGTTGTTAAAGGTTGAATGGTAAGTGAGCCGATATAAAAAATTGATGCCCTCAGTACAGACACAATCTGTTAATAAAAAAATACTATCGTTGCCCTTGGGGCAAGCGGCAAAAAGTTTTCTCGATTACCTTACCGTCGAGGCAGGTTTGTCCGACAATACCGTTTTGGCCTATGGCCGTGACTTGAAAAGCTTCCTTGAATATTGTAAGAGGCAAAACCTCAGCCGATTGCGACAGATGAAACCACCGGTGATACATGACTATTTAACGTTCCTTTCAAAGGGCCAAAAAAGCGAAGGCTCGATCAAGCGGTCCATGGTGGCTATAAGGATGTTCCTGCGGTTCGCCAAGCTTACCGGTCTTATCGAAAATGACTTCACCGCGGTATTAGAGAGCCCGAAACTCTGGCAGAGGCTGCCATGTGTTTGCAGTGAGCAGCAGGTTGCGGATTTGTTGGGCACGCCTGATATTGCCGAACCTTTCTACCTTCGTGATAAGGCTATGCTCGAGCTGCTCTATGCCACCGGGGCACGGGCCTCAGAGGTTGCTAATATGAGGATCTCGAACCTTAATCTCGAAGTCGGGTATCTTCGCTGCCTCGGCAAAGGGAATAAGGAACGTGTTATACCTATAGGCAAGATTGCCATAGCGGCTATAAACGAGTACCTGATGAACCTCAGACCCAGGCTGGTCAGGCCATTCAGTGAAGATTTTCTGTTACTTTCCCGAACCGGAAGGCCTTTAAGTCGTATTGAGATTTGGCGATTGGTTAAAAAGTATGCGGTACGTGCAGGGATGCCGAAGAATCTTACCGTGCATACGTTAAGACATTGTTTCGCGACACACTTGTTGTCGGGCGGAGCCGATTTACGAAGCGTCCAGGAAATGCTCGGACATGTAGATATCGCAACCACACAGATATATACGCATGTCGACCAGGATAGATTAAGAAAGATTCACAGAAAATTCCATCCACGACCATAAAGACTGTTAGTAATAAAAAGTTTGTTAGTAAATTAATTTTATAAATTGTATAGTGTATTGAAAATCGATTGACCGGGATGGATTTCAGGCATATTATTTTAACGGAATTGACGAATGAGAACACTGTCTGTCCCCGTGTCTACCGGTGTAAGATGTGGCGTTGGGTAAGATATGAGCGCCTCAGTTTTTTCAAGGTGGTTCTAATGAGCGTAAAAAGTTCTTTCCTGGTACTATTACTATTGATCATAGGCTGTCAGCAGGCTGTTATTAGTCAGGAACAACCTGCCGGAGAAACAAATGTAGCCGGAACTGCCGTTAAAGTTAAGTCGGATGAACAATTGGATATCAACAAGTATCTGTTGCTGACCGATCCGAACGAGCAGATGCGTCTCAGAACAGCAAATGTGCTTTTGTATAATGAAAATCCCCAGGCAAGGCAAATTCTTATAGACACACTCGGTCTGACGAATAACAGCGCGGCGCGCATGGCGATCTGCAGGGCTTTGATTCAATCGAGATCATCCAAAGTCTCTGTCAGTAATATAGAGGATTTCATACAACCTTTATTCGGTGTTTTCAATACTGAAAACGATGCTGAGGCCCGATTAGCAGCCGAGGCTACCCTGATATACAAATATGATAAAATAGGGGAATTATTAGAAAAGCTGGTGATGGATAAAGACAAGCCGGTTAAAACAAGAATCAACGCTATCGGTGCATTGAATCGACCGGACATAAATGCAGTGATTATGCTTATAAAGCTTGTTGACGACCCTGATGAGCAAGTGGCGGCAAAAGCGGAGAGAACACTTCGTTCACTGGGAATTCCCGTGGGTACAAATCACTCAGAGCGTGAGGCGATTATTACCGATCTCCTCAACAAGGGAATAGATACGTTTTTAAGGGAGTTGTTGATAAACCAGGAAGCTCAGATGCGTAGTATCAGGAACGAGCTTGAATCATGGAAAGATTCTTATCTGGCTTTATTAGGCAGGACATATCGTAGTATGAGCGATGATGCGGCCAGGGGCAAGTTTCTTGTCGAATATTTAGGCAGTCCTAAAGCGGAGATAAAATTATGGGCACTGGATCAGGTTTTTCAATGGGTAAAAGGCACGAACCGCAACATGCCGAAGGAGCTTGAACCGATTATTAAGGGTCTTATTTCAGATCAGGATAAAAGAGTCCGGCTTAAAACAGCCGAATTGCTCGCTTTGATGCGTACGGTCAATTCTGCTTCGTCCCTGCTGGCCCAGCTAAAAGTCGAGACCGATGAACAAGTCAAAGGGCAGTTGCTTGATACTCTCGGGTGGGTATGTTTCTATGCTCTTTCGCCGAATTCGTCATTTAAGATAACGCCTGAGACAAGACAACAGGCTCTCGGCTGGGCGGAAATATTCCTTCTTGATGAAAATAACAACAAAGCCCAAATAGGTGCTCGCGTGATGAAAAAGCTGCTTGAACGCGACGGCCTGAGACCGGAAGAGGCCGACAAAAAACTTAGTCTGTTCGTTGAAAGATATAACCGTCTAAAGAACGACTCCGATGAGGCTTTACGAGGTGCTTTGCTAAGTGCAATGGCAGGTTTGGTTGCTCAGGACAGTGCATATAAAGCTAATGCCGAAAAGATGTTCAGGCAATTTTTCCTGGAGGCTTTGAACAGCAAGACGGATATTGTGCTGGAATCGGCGGTAGAGGGACTTGCGAATATTGATAAGACAAGCGCTCTGATAACGATGAGAGCAAGAGGTTTTCAAAACAGTCAGAGTCCTGCTGTAAGGAACATGCAGATAGAGCTTGCTAAAAATGTCGGCGGTCTCGAAGATTTGAACTGGCTGTCCGAAAAGATAGGTACGAATTCAGAAGGTCAGGCGGCCTGGCAGGCCATGTTAAGAATATTCAACGAATCTGACGCCAATGTGCTGAACGAATGGGTGGGAAAATTAACCGGTAGTCAAAGTAAATTGACAGATAGTCAGAAAGTGGATTTTTTGAAAATAGCAGAGGCAAAGGCCCTTGGTGAAAATAAAGGTGAGGTTCGCAAACAATTGGCCGAACTATTATATAAGACAGGTCAATTCGAACAGGCTGCCGACTATTTTGGCAGACTTAAGACCGATGCTCAAAATCCCGAACAACAGCAGCTCTTTTTATCAAAACAATTGGATGCCTGTTTAAGGTGGCCGAACTATAAACTCGCTGCGGATTTAGTACAGAAATGCCTGTCTGAAAGAGACTTGGAGCCTAACGATGTTGTTATTCAGTCGATTGAAAATTATTTAAGCACTCAATCAGACAAAATCGATATCAATGTTTTGTTAAAAGCTCTGGCGGATATAAAAGTTACTACTCCTCGAATCAAATGGGGTGAGCAAATGAAATCCTGGATAGACCGTTTTAAGATAACCGGCGAACCTAATAAGGAAGAAGCCAAGGTTAATATTTGACCAGACCGGTTTTTAGGACAAATTTGGTTGTTTGGGCGGGTTTTGCGATAAACCGATTTTGGATGAATAAACATAAAGAGTTTAAGTGTTTGAGGGTTAAAGCGGGTATATTTACAATAAATATTATTTTCATTGTTCTTTAGAATAGGGGGGATAATAATTATTAATTAGCTGGAAGCTGTGATTTTAGCTTGATTTAAGATTATTTTTATTAGTGCTCGATGAGATTTAGCCAGGAGCACAGATAAAGTAATTATGAATGATCGACATTAGCAAAGGCTGTTAATATAGAGGACATGGGAAGGCCGTGGGATTTCATAAAAAAAGAAAAAAATCAAAGAATTTTCATTTTTTTTAGATTTTTATATTTGCACTAATACATATTTTCATATAAATTACTAAGTTTTCGTTAGGAAATGAATTAGGAGTTTTTGTATTCACCGCCTGAAGCGTGAGGCAGTGAATCAGTTATTGTGCTGCTGTAGCTCAGTGGTAGAGCGCGTCCTTGGTAAGGACGAGGTCATGGGTTCAAGCCCCATCAGCAGCTAAATGCAAGGTTTATCAAGCCGAAAAGTTTCTCGGGTGCTGAGAAACAAACAGTCAGTAGCAAGTAAGCTTGGTTTTAAGATGATAGTTAAGGCTTGAAAGATATTTTTCGGATAATGAAGTAGAAACTAACTGAAATACTAACCGAGCACATTGGAGGTTTATATTAAGATGGCTAAGGCGGTATTTGAAAGAACAAAACCACATGTCAACGTCGGAACGATTGGTCATGTTGACCATGGAAAGACAACATTAACGGCAGCTATGACCAAGGTGATGGAATTTAAGGGGCTATGCCAGTTTAAATCTTACGATGAAATCGCAAAGGCGTCGGAATCCCAGGGCCGACGTGATGAGACGAAGATTCTGACCATCTCTACGGCACACGTTGAATATGTAACAGAAAACCGTCACTATGCTCATATCGATTGCCCCGGACATGCCGATTACGTTAAGAACATGATAACAGGAGCGGCACAGATGGATGGCGCTATTCTTGTCGTCAGCGCATCAGATGGCCCTATGCCTCAGACACGCGAACACATTCTTCTCGCCCGGCAGGTGAACGTACCGAAAATCGTAGTCTTCCTCAATAAGGTTGACCTTGTCGATGATCCTGAGCTTATTGACCTGGTAGAGCTGGAGATAAGAGAATTATTGAATAAATACGAGTTTCCGGGAGATGACACTCCGATTATAAGAGGTTCCGCTATTCAGGCAATGAGAGCGAAAAGCATTGACGATCCGGAGTGCAAGCCGATTATAGAGCTGCTCGAAGCTATGGATGAATATATACCTCTGCCTGTTCGGGATGTCGATAAACCGTTTTTAATGCCGGTTGAGGATGTTTTCAGCATTAAAGGTCGTGGTACAGTCGGCACAGGCCGTGTTGACCGCGGCAAAATCAAGGTCGGTCAGGAAGTGGAGATAGTAGGATTATCCAAAGACATACGAAAAACGGTTGTTACCGGCGTGGAAATGTTCAACAAGACCCTCGACGAAGGCCAGGCTGGCGATAATATCGGCTTGCTCTTGCGAGGTGTTGAGAAGAAAGAGCTGGAACGTGGACAGGTTGTTGCAGCTCCCGGTAGTATTACACCTCATACGAAATTTGAGGCCGAAGTTTACGTGCTTACAAAAGAAGAAGGTGGCCGTCATACCCCGTTCTTCGCTGGTTATAAACCACAATTCTACTTTAGAACAACAGATGTCACAGGTGCGGTTCTCGCCCTTAAGAGCCGGGAAGGGAAAAGCGCCGAGATGTGTATGCCGGGTGATAATATAGCGATGGAAGTGGAAATTATATCACCGATCGCTATGGAAGAAGGGCTTCGTTTTGCTATTCGGGAAGGTGGACGAACGGTCGGTGCCGGTGTTGTTGCCAAGATAATAGCCTGAAAGCTCTGATTATCTCTCAGGAATCTGTAACTATAATTTAACGTGTTTGCTTACACTGGTTATGGTCAACCGGGCAGGCGTATCGAAGGTCACATGAGAAAGCACAATAAAAAGTGACAAGCCTGCATGGTGGAGACTAAGTCTTATGGCAAAAAAGAAGAGTAAAAGAGAGTATGTCTGGCTTGAGTGTACTCAATGCAGCAATAGAAATTATCGCACCAGTATAAGTGTGGCGGAAGGTACGCCAAAATTAGAGCTCCAAAAGTTTTGTAAGAAGGAGCGTAAACGTACTGTTCATAAGATACGACGCAAGTGATTGAAAAATCGACAATCGATTTTACAGGCCAGTAGCTCAATTGGCAGAGCGTCGGTCTCCAAAACCGAAGGTTGGGGGTTCGATCCCCTCCTGGCCTGCTTTGAAGCGAGATCAATAGTTACGCTTCATTTAAGAAACGGGGTAAATATATGTTTTTTGATATATATAAACGTGGACAGGGCAAATATACGAGACTTTGCAGCGCGTTTGCCGCGGCTATAACCATCGGTCTGGGTTGTCTGCAGCTCTATTACGTGTTGGATGCATCGTCGTGGGGTTGGAGCAATAAGGCATCCTTGTGGATAGCGACAATGGTTCCTGCGGGATTGTTTGTTATTCTGACTCTGTTGGCTTTTTGGTTGGTAAACAAGCAGCAGGTTGCGGATTTTTTAATCGCCGCCGAGGGCGAGATGAAAAAGGTCAGCTGGTCGAGTAAACAGGAGATAGCCGTTTCAACGTTGATTGTTATTATAGTAGTGATTATTATGGCTATACTTCTTGGGACCGCCGATCTTGGCTTTCAAACTTTTTTTCTGTGGCTGTTTAGTTAAATATTATCTCTCAAGAGAGATATGAAATAAGGTGTTAATATGCAGTGGTATGTATTGAGAGTTGCGGCGAATAAAGAAGCCCAGGTTAAGGATACTCTTGTACAGAAAGTTGAAAGGGAAGGCCTGAGCGATGTTATAGGCAGGATTGAGGTTCCTGTTGAGCGAATAAAGCGTATCCGCGGCAACAAACAAACAGTTCATAAACGGAAACTGTACCCGGGTTATGTGTTTATGGAAATGGAATCTACCGAGGACGGCAGGGTTCCTGAAAAGGCTTGGTTCATGATTAAAGGAACCGCCGGGGTAGGGGATTTCATCGGAACAGAAGGTATCCCCACGCCCATGCGTGACACAGATGTGGCGAAGATGCTTTTGGAAGCTGAAAAGCCCGAAGAAGCTCCAAGTATTAAGGTAGAATTTACAAAAGGTGATATGATCAGAATCAGAGAAGGTGCCTTTGAAAACTTTGAAGGCGTTGTCGATTCGATTGACACAGAACGCGGAATAGTAAAGGTGATTGTTACCATTTTTGGTAGAAGCACACCACTTGATATAGAATACTGGCAAATCGAAAAATTATAATGAGGGTGATTACAGGACACGGACGCATAAACCGGAAATTGAGAATTGAAGGTATATAATGGCGAAAGAAGTAGCAGTAAAAATCAAATTGCAGGCGCATGGCGGACAGGCAACGCCGGCCCCGCCTATCGGGCCGGCACTGGGTCAGCATGGCGTTAACATAGGTCAGTTTGTCTCGCAGTTCAACGAAAGAACAAGAGAGTTGAACGGGACAATTGTACCGGTTGTTATAACCGTGTTTTTGGACAAAAGTTTCACTTTCGAAGTTAAAAGTCCGCCGGCAGCGGTTTTACTCAAGCAGGCCGCCGAGATTGCGAAAGGAAGCGGTACACCAAATAAGGAGAAAGTCGGACAAATCAATGCCGAGCAGGTGCGAAAAATCGCTGAAACCAAATTCAAGGATTTGAATGCTTACGATATTGAACAGGCGGAAAAAATAATAAGGGGCACCGCCAGAAGTATGGGTATAGAAATAATTGATTGATAACTTTGAAATATTTGTAATTTGAGATATGAGTTATGAGAGTCAGAAGCAAAAGATATAAAAAAGAAGCACAACAGTCCGGCAAAGAGGCAATAAGTATTACAGATGCGGTGGAAAAGGTCAAATCTTTCAAGTCCGTCAAGTTTGACCAGAGCATAGAATGTGTGCTGCATCTGGGTATCGATTCAAAACAGGCCGATCAGGCGGTGCGGGGTTCATTATCCCTGCCTCATGGAATTGGGAAAACGAAAACAGTCATAGCGTTTTGCGAGGATTCCGATATCGAGGCGGCCAAAAAGGCCGGAGCTATTGAAGCAGGTTGCGATGAATTGATTAAAAAGATATCCGACGGCTGGATGGAATTCGATGTTGCTATTGCTTCTCCGAAGGTAATGGGCAAAGCGGGCAAGCTCGGCCGGGTTCTTGGGCCGCAGGGTAAAATGCCGTCGCCGAAAAACGGCACTGTGACGAATGATGTACCTAAGGCGGTGGCTGAATTTGCTGCGGGGAAAGTCGAGTTCAGGAACGATGCCGGCGGGAATGTCCAGGTCGTGGTCGGCAAGCAAAGCTTCGAGACACAAAAACTATTAGATAATATTGAGGCATTTGTTTCGCATATTAAGAAGATTAAACCGACTTCGGCAAAAGGCACGTACATCAAGAAAATGTGTATTTCTGCCGCCATGAGCCCGAGTGTAGCGGTTAATTACTGAAGGTCTTTATTAATTATCAATACTTGAAAACGAGAAAAGAAAAATGAGCAAGTATGTAAAATCATTACTGCAGGTAGAACTGGAAAAGAAAATTGATGACGGTAATATCAAGGACTTTTTGATTGTAAGTATCAAAGGCCTTGGCGGAGTTGATAATAATTTAATCCGGGGAGAGCTTAAAGAAAAGGGCATTCGATTATCGGTAGTTAAGAACTCCCTGTTTAAAAAAGCTTTGCACAATCGTCAAATGGATCCCGCAGCGACATTATTTGATGGTCCCTGTGCTATTGCTTATGGCGGTGACAGTATCGTTGATGTGGCAAAAGAGCTGACCGAACGGGCCGCGAAAAATCCCGTTATACAAGTCAAGGGTGCGTTTCTTGACGGTGTGGCGATGGATGCAAAACGGGCTCAGTCACTTTCAAAGATGCCGACACGGGCGGAGCTGCTGGGCGAGATTGTTATGTTATCTCAATCCGTTGGCCGCAGGTTGGCTGCTGTTATCGGTGCACCTGCAGGGATTATAGCGGGTTGTATCAAGACGAAAGCGGAAGGTGAGGAGAAACAAGCAGCGTAAGAACAGAATATTAAATTGCTTGCGTGGCTGTCCCTGTCTTTGTAAAGGGGGTTAAACGGAACGGCGGAGTTTCGGCTACCACCAGGCCTTATGTGATAGGAGTTTTTCGAAATGACAGAACAAGAGAACCAAACCAAAGAAGCTGAACAGACAAAAGAAGATGCCAAAGGAAAAAATTGGAGCAGCGACATAAAAAAGCTCGGTGACAAAATAGTCGCTCTTACGTTAATGCAGGCTAAAGAGCTGGGTGACTATCTCAAGGAAGAATATGGAATCGAACCTGCCGCCGGTGGTGCTGTTATGATGGCAGGTCCTGCCGTTCAGGCGCAATCTGAGGAGAAGGCGGAGAAAACGAGTTTTAATGTAGTTCTTAAAGAATACGGTGATAAGAAGATTCAGGTTATAAAAGAGGTCAAGTCCATCACCGGCCTGGGCTTAAAAGAAGCCAAGGAGCTTGTCGATAATCTTCCGAAGACGATTAAAGATGGGCTCAGTAAGGAAGATGCCGAAACTCTGCAAAAGCAGCTCGAGATTGTCGGCGCAGTAGTGGAATTGAATTGAGCGGGAGCATGATACATAGGCTTACGGTTTTGAATTCCGGAAGGAAGTTCAGAACGACTGCGTAATGTTGTTTCTGCTAAGCGATTGGGACGTATAATGCTGGAGATTACAAATGCGTGAGATTATTGCTGGACAAACCGAACGTTGTTTTGGCAAACTCCCCGATATTGTTGAGATTCCGAATCTGGTTGCGATACAAAAGAAAAGCTACGGTGAATTCCTGCAAAGAGATGTGGCACCGACGAGGAGGAAACCTATCGGGCTCGAAGCACTTTTTCGGGAGACATTTCCTATCGAAAGCTACGATAAGAAAATGATTCTGGAATACCTCTACTATGAGCTGGAGAAACCTCATTATACGCCGGTTCAGTGCCGACAATTGCGATTGACATACGGATACCCCTTGAAGATATGGTGTCGGTTGCGTTCGAAGGAAGGCGAAGATTTGGCCGAACAGGCAATGTACCTTGGTGAAATACCGATCATGGTGGGCGGCGGTGAGTTTATTATCAATGGTGCAATTAGGGTTATAGTGAGCCAGCTTCATAGAAGTCCGGGTGTTGATTTCCTCATTGAGAGTAAAGAAGGTGACAGAGTTCTGCATGGCGGCAGGGTAATCCCCGAAAGAGGCAGTTGGATCGAGATCAGTGTTACGAACAAAGACACTTTAGTCGTAAGGATCGACCAGTCCAGCAAGATACCGGCGACTGTTTTTCTGCGTGCGACAAGCGAAGCATACGGAACAACCGAACAAATCCTGCGATTGTTTTACGCGACGGAGACATTGCCTGTAAGCAAGCTAATGCCCAATATGTGGGCGGTTGAGCCGGTTGTCGATAAAGAAACGGGCGAAATCATCGTGGAAGCCGGTGGGCAAATCGGCGATAAAGTGTCCTTGATACAGGCTGCACTTACGGAACCGAAGGCTACAAGTTCCAGGAAAAAAGCGAAATCCAAGGCTTCCGCAAAAACCTCGGCTACCGTCGAGGTAATCAGGGATGTTAGAGACACTATCATTTTGAACACTCTTGCAGAGGATGATTGCCAAAATCATAAACAGGCGTTATTGAAATTTTACATGAGATTAAGGCCCGGTAATCCGCCCAACGAAGAAAAGGCAGAAGCCTTCTTCGCAGAGAAATTTTTTGACTCGAACCGATATCGTCTTGGTAATGTAGGCAGATTCAGATTAAATCGTAAGTTCGACCAGGCGATTGACGAGAATGAAATGACGCTAAGGCCCGAAGATTTTCTCAATACGATGAAGTATATTGTGGCTTTGCGTAATGACCGTGGCGAGGTTGACGATATCGACCATCTGGGTAACAGAAGACTGCGTACGATTGACGAGCTTGCAGCCGACGAAATCAGGAAAGGATTGCTTAAGCTGCGCAGGACTGTGCAGGAACGAATGAGTATGAAAAGGGAATCAGAAAATGCCCTTCACATTGCTGATTTGGTAAATTCCAAGAGCGTATCGAGCAGTATTAATTATTTCTTTGGTCGCGGTGAGTTGAGCCAGGTTGTTGATCAGACCAATGCTTTGAGCCAGTTGACTCACGAAAGGCGTTTATCGGCTCTTGGGCCGGGTGGTTTAAACAGAAGGCGGGCGGGCTTCGAGGTTCGTGATGTTCATATAAGCCACTATGGCAGAATATGCCCTATCGAAACGCCTGAAGGGACGAATATCGGCCTGATTGCTTCATTGGCGATATTTGCCTCTATTGATGCATACGGATTCCTGCTTTCTCCGTATCGTAAGGTGAAAAATGGCAAAGTTACAGATGAAGTGGAATATTTACGTGCCGACGAGGAGATGAAGGCAATATTTGCGCCTCCGAGCGCGGTCGATCCTAAAAGCGGTAAAATAACAGAGGGCCTGGTCCTTGCAAGAAAAGCCGGCGAATTGGCTCATGTTTCCAGTAAAGAAGTGAATTACATCGATATTTCACCGAAGCAGATTGTCGGTGTATCAGCATCATTAATTCCGTTTTTGGAGCATGATGATGCAAACCGTGCTTTGATGGGTTCCAACATGCAGCGTCAGGCCGTTCCATTGCTGGAAACTGATCCGCCTTTGGTCGGTACCGGTATGGAGCATGAAGTAGGGCGCAATTCAAGCATGGTTGTACGTGCTGAAAACGCCGGTACAGTTACTGCGGTGGATGCAACAAAAA
>CAYVXS010000016.1:0-15428 GCA_964454885.1 uncultured Pirellulales bacterium | reverse complement strand
CGAAGAATTCTGCCGCCCCGTACATGTTCAAAATCCCCAGGACCATGTCACACTTCAGGAGGCGCTCCGAACGGTCGGATTGGAAATCTCAACGAATGCTCGATATATCTTCGATAGTCTCACGGGCATGTTCGACCTCTGGGGCGACGAAGATATTGTTCTTCGATTCTTCGGACATTTCTGTCCACGTTTGTTCGATATCAATACTGTCGCATACTGGTTATTGGAAAAAGAAGCTCACTCGGAGCGGTTTCTTGCGAAATTGCGACACATTACTCAGGTGGTTGTGGAAATAGCCGTATCGCGCGGTATTCGCACACTCACTCTGAGAAAAGCTGTAAACAGGCGCTGCGTGGACATCGGCGTTCCGCAGTGGTTCCGGGTAGTTGACGGCAGGCTGGTCATAGCCTCGGAATCCAGGGAAGACCGTGAGCTTGGATTATTAACTCGAATGGGCGATGTATTAGGTAAAGCTCTCGAACCGCAGTCCTTTTTCGAGCAAACCATAGAGGCCCTGGCAAATGAGCTTGGCATGGTACGCGGGACTCTTGTTTTGCTGGATAAGACTATAAACAAACTGAAGATTGCCGCCGCACACGGTCTTTCAGCCGCCGAACGAGCCAGAGGAGAATATTCCGTCGGAGAAGGTGTGACCGGACACGTGGTGGAAACCGGTGACCCGGAAGTCATTCCGGATGTAAGTCAGGATACGCGATTCCTCAACAGGACCGCGACCCGCAGGATAGATGCCGCTCACCCTATCGCATTCATTTGCGTGCCTATAAAAGTAGATGAGGAAGTGGTTGGAGCACTTAGTATAGATCGGCCTTTTGCGGTCGGCTCCATGCTCGATAAGGACTTGAGGATACTTCTTATTATCGCATCGATAATTTCACAGGTGCTCAAGATCAACCGCATGATTCACATCGAGAAAGATGAAATACTTGTTCGCGATGAACGTGTTCTCGAAGAGTTAAGAAGCCGCTATCGTCTCGAGAATCTCATCGGCCAAAGCCGGTCGATTGAAAAAGTGCTTTCAACCGCCGCCACTGCGGCAAGGTCCCGCGCAACTATCCTTATTACCGGAGATACCGGTACAGGCAAAGAGCTTGTTGCCAATGTCGTACATTATAACAGCGACCGCTCAAGCGGCCCGCTTATAAAAGTAAACTGCGGGGCTCTCCCGGAAACACTTCTTGAGTCTGAATTATTCGGCCACGTTAAAGGAGCATTTACCGGCGCGATCGAATCTCGAAAGGGGCGTTTCGAAATGGCCGATGGCGGCACGCTGTTCCTCGATGAGGTCGCCGAGATGAGTCCCAGGCTTCAGGTAAAACTTCTGCGAGTCCTCCAGGAAAAGGAATTCGAGGCGGTCGGCGGGACAAAAACCGTGCAGGTAAACGTACGAGTGGTTGCCGCAACCAGCAAAGATCTTAAAACCGAAATTCAAAAAGGCAATTTTCGTGAAGACCTTTATTACAGGTTGAATGTAATACCGATTCATCTGCCCCCGCTGCGGGAACGTCGGGACGACATACCTCTGTTAGTGCATTACTTCATGAACAAGTACAACAATTTAAACGGCAAGAATGTGAGCAAAATATCTCAAAAAGTCCTCGACCTTCTTATCGAATATCCCTGGCCCGGTAATGTAAGAGAGCTCGAGAACTGCATCGAACGTGGAATTGTTATGAGCCCGGGTAATGTTTTATCCGCGGATTTCCTTCCCGAAGAGATTGTTTCTTATAACGATGTGCGAAACACCAGGCTTAAAAAATCACCTGTAAAAGAATCTGATATTCGCGAGGCAGCCAAACACTTTTGTGAAACAATCGCCGATCCCTATCAAGTAAGAGAAACCATCCACACGGCAATTGACGAGATAATCATACGCAGAGCACTCAACCAGAAAATCAGCAAGAGTAATATAGCCAAACAGCTCAACATGAGCCGCATGACGCTACGAAAAAAAATGCGAGAATACGGTATTGAATAACGTAAATCCCCGGGCTGAAAACCATATCATGCCTTGATTATCGTAAGATACGACATTTTTGTATTGGCTAATTTGTGGCCATATGGCAAAACATTAGCCTTTCCCTGTATGCACATAAGAACAAACAAAATAACGCTATTTTGCATAACTTTCTTATCTAAAAGAAGTTAGGATATATAGACCTGTTAGAAACATTACCTTGGCACACCTTTTGTTAACCAGCTTAATAAGAAGTAATGAAGATTTCTAATCAACCTGTCGGAATATTTACCAGGGATTACGTTGAGGATGGCTAATCTCCCTGTAAATGAGGAAAATCTTGTTTTAAGACTGAACACAAAAAAGATGGAATATTATGGACGAAATTGAGCAAGTTAAGTCAAACGAATCTCCTCAGATAACAGATCTTCAGAATTTTAAGAATGTCAACAACAGTATCATGCAGGATGCCCTGAATGTATGGGCTGAATTATGGGCCGAGTTGGACGGTCGGGTCGGATCTTCTAATATCGCTAAACCTGAGATTAAGGATGGATTCGAGCCCTCTTGTGGATGGTCTGAATTTCTGCAGAAAATGTGGGTTTTATGGTACTATCTCGACTTCTCCAAGAGACTAAGCCAGCAATAACCAGGGCCGGATCAATAGGTGTTTCCCAATTATACCCACAAACACTTTAAAGGATCGAGATTTGAAAATATGCGTATTATATTGTTCTAACTCTCTTAAGAGAGAAGACCTGGCACTTTACGTTAGTAAAGTTCAGGATGACGAGCTTACAACAATCAGTCTGCCATGTTCAGGAAAAATTGACATACCATATATGGTAAAAGCATTCGAAACAGGTGCCGACGGTGTTTTATTAATCACATGCCCGGAAGGTCAATGTCATAATCTCGAAGGCAATATGCGTGCACAGAAACGAACACAAGCCGTTGACTCTCTGCTCGAAGAAGTCGGGCTGGGCAAGGGCCGTATCATAGCCGTCCAATTAAAAGATGACAATGCCGGGCAGATAATGGAAGAAGTAAATAAATTTCGAAGCAAAATCAGGAATATGTCTCAACAAAGCAATGATAAAATCGTATCAAAAATGTAAACAATATACTAAACATGAGCCGGGAAAAACTACATGACACCAGATAGCAAGCTCGCAAAAGGCATAGACAAAGGGGATTTTATTGTCACCGCAGAGTACTTGCCACGTGCGGAAACGAATTTATCTCTTAATAAAGATATCTTAAAAGCTTTGAGCAATACGATTCAGGCAGTAAACGTATCCGACAATCCGTATGGTATTGTCATGTCAAGCCTCGCCGGTTCCGTCGCCCTCGGTAAATCAGGTCTCGAGCCGGTGTACCAGCTTGTCACACGCGATAGAAACCGTATTGCCATCGGCTCCGATTTGCTGGGAGCGGCCTTCCTCGGGATTAAAAACGTTCTCTGTTTGTCAGGCTATCATCAAACACTTACGGGATGTCCCGAATCGGCCAATGTATATGACATTGATTCGATTCAGCTGATTGCGGCAGTCACCAAAATGAACAAAGAGAAGATATTACCCGACGGAACAAAATTCGAAGGCGATTTTGCAATGCTGGTCGGAGCGGTAGCAAATCCAAATCTAAGACCGACAGAACTCAATATAATTCGTCTCGCAAAGAAAGTAGAAGCCGGTGCGAGGTTCATACAAACTCAGGCTGTTTTCGATACCAAGGCATTCGCCGAATGGCTCGAAGCGGCACATAACGAAGGTATTACGGAGAAAGCCGCTATTTTAGCCGGAATACTTCCTCTCGACGATGCGGCCGAAGCCGAGAAACTTTGTGAGACCTTCACCGATTACCGAATACCGGATGAGATAATCAACAGACTAAAAAAGGCCGGCGCCAAGGATGCACAACGTAAAGAAGGACTCAAAATCTGCCTTGAGTTAATTCAGGAAATTAAAAAACTGACCGGTTTACGGGGAATACACATTCTTTCCGGTGGAAAAGAAGCAATACTGCCGGAGCTTCTTTCGTCATCGGGACTTGGAAAATAGGAACAAAGGTATGCCGGAGAAATATCATATAAATACAAAACCAGTCCCGCCGCGACGTCCACGCATAGGAAAATTCGGAGTTGTCGATTGGCGTGAAGATTGTGCCCGTTGCCATAACTGCGTGAAAAAGGCCTGTGTTTACGACCGTTATAGGCAGGAAGCCGAATATATTCGCAATCTTAGTGACGTAGATGCGTTGTTTTTCGACTGCATGGGATGTTTGTCCTGTGTGCAGAACTGTACCAAAGGTCTCCTGCGTTTAACGGTGAATCCGGTTTACGAAGGCCTGGGAAACGAATACTGGACGCCAGAGATTATTCAAACAACATGGATGCAGGCCGAAACCGCCAAGATTCCCGTCTCGGGGGCCGGTTACAGGGGCCGATTTTCAGGGCCCGGTTTCGATTCCATGTGGACCGATATGTCCGAAATCGTTCGTCCCACACGAGATGGAATCCACGGGCGGGAATACATAAGCACCGCGGTTGATATCGGCAGAAAACTCCCGTTTCTTTCTTTCGAAGACAAGGAGAAGGCCGTTGCGAATCCGCCTCTCGTGGCTATTCCGATGCCACTGATTATCGATACGGCTTCCGAGAAATATTCTTTGCCTGAGTTAGGCCCGATTCTCAGGGAAACGGCAAAGCGCACAGGCTTAATAGCAATAACTGATTCAAAACAATGGCCTTTTATGGATGACAACAAAGAGCAGGAATTTTCACATATCGCGTTTCACCTCGACCCGGATGCGCCGCAGCCGCCCAAGGAAATCCTGGCCCGGACGAAACTTGTTCAAATCCCGGACGATCCGAAAGTCATCGAAAAAATAAAAGAGCTCAAAAAAGACTTTCCCGAAATCGTCATATCCGTGAAAGTTACAATGGATTCCAACGGCTGCGAGCGTGCTATAGAGCTGGCCGAACTGCCTGAAATCGAAGTAATCCACGCCGCCGCGGATTTGAACGGCGACGAGATCGGCACAAAGAACCCGCGATTTATCAAGGACATGATACGCGATATCCATACTACTCTGGTAGAAAAAGGCAATCGCGATGAAATTACACTCATAGCAAGCGGCGGGATAGCTTTAGCCGAACATTTGGCAAAGATAATGATCTGCGGTGCGGATCTTGCGGCGATAAATCTGCCGCTTCTGATTGCTCTCGAGTGTCTGTTATGTAACAGTTGTAAACCATCAATGACCTGCCCGGCCAAGCTCGAAAACATTGATTTCGAGTACGGCGCCGGGCGTATGACCAATCTCATTTCGGCCTGGCACGATCAGTTGATCGAAGTAATGGGAGCTATGGGAATGCGGGAGGCCCGCCGCCTGAGAGGCGATGTCGGCCGTGGAATGTTTTTTGAACAGCTTGAGGAAGAAACCTTTGGAAAGCTATTTGGAACAAAAAAATAAGCTTAAAGACATCCTGCCGGAAAAAACCGTCAAGACGCTTGTTCCGCAGGTAAAAGTCGAACGTACGGTAAAGCCGGCGCCTTCGCGCTATCGCAACGAGATATCAAAGTATATCATTCGCCGAAGCAGTGACTGTGTACGATGCGGAAAATGCGTAGAATTATGTCCCTACGGCGTACATGTTGACAAGCCCGGATATAAATATTTCGCTGAACCGAAATTAAATTTATGTATAGGTCCGGTCTGCGAAAAAACAGACCATTACTGCATTACGAAATGTCCCCAATCTGCACTAAGTATGGTGGAAAATCCGATGATGCAGGCCATCGGCGACTATCGCTGGACTTCCGATATGATCCTGGCAACATGGAGAATGGCCGAAACGGGTGATATCCCGGCCCCGGAATACGGTTACGATTATCATTGCGGGAATTCCGGCGGCGGATTCGACAAAATAAGGTTCAAATTCCCCGACAAACCCCCGGTCGAAATCGACGAAAATGAAATAGACACGAGTATCGAGCTGAATCGACGCAACGACGGCAGACCCCGAATCAAAATCGATGTCCCCTGGTACGGCGGTGGAATGTCCTTCGGCTCGGTAAGTAACGTGACACAACTTTCGAAAGCTCGCGGCGCCGTCGCGTGGAACACGTTCACATGCACGGGTGAAGGCGGATACATGGAACGTCTCAGGCCCTACGACGACCATGTAATTACACAGGTCGCGACAGGACTTTTTGGAGTACGAGAAGAAACAATTCAGCGCGTGCCTATAGTAGAATTCAAATACGCCCAGGGAGCCAAGCCCGGCTTAGGGGGACATTTGCTCGGTGACAAGAATACAATCAGCGTCTCAAGAATGCGGGAAGCGGTACTTGGAATATCGCTGTTCTCGCCTTTCCCGTTCCACAGCGTGTATTCGATTGAAGACCACATGAAGCACCTGGACTGGATAAAACATGTCAACAGGAGAGCCCTGGTATCTACTAAAGTATCCACTCCTACGGACGTTGACATGGTCGCGGTGGGAAGCGCCGCCGCCGGGACGCATATCGTGCATCTTGACGGTGGTTACGGCGGTACAGGCGCCGCACCGGACATCGCCAAAAAGAACATCGCCATGCCTATCGAATATGCCATCAGCAAAGTCCATGCTTTTCTCGAAGCAGAGGGCGTGAGGAATACCGTGACATTAATAGCCAGCGGCGGTATTCGTAATGCCCATGACATTGCAAAGGCGATTGCGATGGGTGCCGACGGAGTGGTGGTCGGAACGGGCGAGCTTGTAGCTCTCGGATGCGTACGATGTACACGCTGCGAAAGCGGACGGGGCTGCCCACGGGGAATAGCCACGACGGACAAAGAGCTCGTTACCCAAATGGAAGTCGAGTGGGGCACACAAAGAATTATCAATTTATATAATGCATGGCGAAAAGAGCTTGTGCAAATTCTGCAGCGATTCGGCATGAAAAGCATAAGTGAACTACGGGGACGCACCGACCTTCTGATGCACCTCGATTATACTAATGACAGGAAGCTTAAGACGTGAACGAGAATGTTATAAAAAAAATCCTGAAATCGAAGAAACAACTGATTGACGAATTTGATTTCGCCGGTAGTGTAAGAAAGTCCGAAGAGGAAGGCGGCTGCGGTGTTGTAGGATTCTGCTGTTCCGAACCGGTTCCGGGCAGGCACATTTACGAACCTTCGAAGCAGATGCATAACCGCGGCAACGGCAAAGGCGGCGGTATAGCCGCAGTCGGATTCATACCCGAGCAGCTCGGTGTCGGCAGGAAAGTTCTGGATGAATATTATATGCTCCATATCGCCCTGCTTGATCCGAAAGCCCGCCCTGAGATCGAGAAAAAATTTATCGAGCCGAACTTCGAAATCGCCGCCTCGTGCGGACTTGAAACAGTCAAAGACTGGCGCAGTATTAAAGGCCTCGAAGTCAAGCCTCCGGATGTATGGCGCTATTTTGTTCGTGTTAAACCTGATATTCTTGACACATTCATTGCAAAAAACAACTTAGGTGAGCTCGACCGCTCCGACGCCGAGGACGAATTCATCAACCAAAACAGTTTCAAGCTGAACCAGACATATTACGCTTCTCTCGGCGAGCAAAGGGCATTCGTATTATCACACGGCAAAAACATTATGATTCTTAAAGTCGTAGGTTATGCCGAAGCGATAGTGCAATACTACAAAATCGAAGACCTCTGCGCCCATATATGGATCGCTCACCAGCGATATCCGACAAAGGGACGTGTCTGGCATCCGGGCGGCGCGCATCCTTTCGCCGCTATAAATATGGCCCTGGTACATAACGGCGACTTCGCGAACTATCACTCGGTCAGTGAGTACCTGAAGCAACGCCACATATATCCGCAGTTCCTTACCGACACCGAGGTATCGGCGCTGCTGTTTGACCTTCTCGATAGGACGTATCGTTATCCCCTCGAATACATAATCGAAGCGATGGCACCGACAACCGAACACGATTTCGACTGTCTGCCGGAGGAAAAGAAACCTATATACAGAAACATACAGGCCACCCATATTCACGGCTCTCCGGACGGCCCGTGGTTTTTCATCATCGCCCGTAACATTGCTCGTGAGGGAAAATTCCAGTTGCTTGGAATAACCGATACGGCGATGTTGAGACCGCAGGTGTTCGCTTTTCTGGACGGTGATTTCCAGGTAGGGCTTATCGCCTCGGAAAAGCAGGCCATAGACGCCACACTTCGCAGTCTCTCACAGCAGGACAAAAGAATATGCCCGGTCGCCGACCGTTACTGGAACGCGAGAGGCGGCTCTCATACAGACGGCGGCACATTCATATTCAATCTGGAAAAAAATTCCACCGGTAAAATGCGAATCACATGCACAAACAAATTTGGATTACCGCCATATGATCAGAAGCAAACAGAGTCGTGTGATTTCACAGAACAACCCTGCCTTTCCAAAGATTTAAACGGCGTCGAATCGGATATCGAAAAATGGCTCGAAAAGGACAATAGCCTCGAAATCTACAAATACATCAGCGATAACATTAAGCGCTGGTCCTTCGGGGATATCCGTTCGGTGTGCACAATAATAGCCCAAAAGGCTGCCGATCACACGAAAACAAGTGCAGCAATCGATGCTCTTACCCTGTTAAACGACCGAAAATATTCGATGGGTACGAGGAAAAAAAGTCATGTCATCCATATTATCCGTGATTCGTTGCATAAGCTGTTCAGAAGTATTCCGGGTCTCGATGCAGAAGAAAATGTAGCTGCAATGCATCGTCTGATAGATTACGAAACTCGCGATACCTTAAGACCACCCAAAAATAATGAAAAAACTCTTGTTATAGATACAACCCTGTTCCCGCCGGAAGGCGACGACTGTGACGCCGCTTTACTGGTGAACGCATACATGAAAGGCTGGAAACATTTTATCTGTTTCGGCTGTCGCGGGCAGAGATTTATCGGCTGCGGACTCGGGCCCGAAACCGACGATGTCACAATCGATGTTTACGGCAGCTCGGGAGATTATCTCGCCTCAGGTATCGACGGTCTGACAATCTCCGTCCATGGAAATGCACAAGACCAGTTGGGGCAGATAATAAAAAGAGGAAAACTGGTTATTTACGGAGACGTAGGCCAGACATTCATGTATGGTGCCAAGGGGGGCAGCGTTTTTGTTTTGGGTAACGCCGCAGGCAGACCAATGATCAATTCCGTCGGAAGACCGAGAGTGGTGATAAACGGCACATGTCTCGATTTTCTCGCCGAATCATTTATGGCCGGCGACCCGTTAAACGGTGGTGGTTTCGCAATTTTGAATGGTGTCGAGTTCGACAATGACGGCCAAATTATTCCACGCAGAGAACCATATCCGGGGAGCAATCTGTTTTCGTTGGCTTCCGGAGGGGCCATCTATATTCGCGATCCTCATAATAGCCTTTCTACACAGCAGCTCAACGGTGGTGAATTCGCTACATTAACCGCCCAGGATTGGGACTTAATACTGCCTTACCTCGAAGAGAACGAACGATTGTTCGGAATAAGTGTGGACGAGCTTTTAATCGTTGACGGTCATAAAAAAATGCCCGAGGAAGTATATCGCAAGGTTCGCCCAATCAAACTGAAAGCACTTGCTTCCAGTGACTCCGGAGAATCCCCTGAAAAAAAAGAGGTGGAGGTTAACGCCGCAAGCTGACCGGATGTATCGCATCCGACAAAGAAGGAGAATAAACCGATATGGCAATAACGGTTAAAAAAAGAAAAACCGAGGGTATTATCAACCGGGTACAGGAAATATCCGGGGTCGATCTAAGCGTTTGTTTCCAGTGCAAAAAATGCACGAGCGGCTGCCCGGTTTCGAAGATGGTTAAATGTCCGCCGTCGGAAATAATGCGGCGACTCCATTTAAAAGCGGGCGACGAAATCCTCGAAAGCGACATTCTCTGGATGTGCGTTTCGTGCGAGACTTGTTCGGCCAGATGCCCGATGGGAATCGACGTGGCCGCAGTAATGGATGCATTGAGAAAGCTCGCGGTCGAAAAAGGAGCTTCGAAGCAGGAAGGCAACGTTCCGCTGTTCAACCGCGCATTTCTTAAAACGATTCAAATATTCGGCCGTTCTTACGACATAGCCATGATAGCGGCCTATAAGCTTGGAACGCTCAAGCTTATGAATGACACGGAAAAATTTCCGACGATGTTAAAGAAGAAAAAAATCGCCTTGCTGCCTTCGTTCGCCGGGGACAGAAAAACAACCAAACGCATATTTAAGAAGGCCAAACAGAAAAAGCATGTTACGGCTAAGCATAACCCAACCGGGGAGGTGGACAAATGAAATACGGTTATTTTCCAGGTTGCTCCGCTGAATCTACCGCTCGTGACATGCACGAATCGACACTGGCCGTTGCCGAAGCCCTCGGAATCGAACTTATAGAGCCGAAGGGCTGGACCTGTTGCGGCGCCACCGCGGGTCACCAGACTGACCGTTTTCTGTCCGTAGCGCTTCCGGCGGCGTCTCTGGCAAAAGTTAAAGATGACGGTCTTGACATGGTCGTTAGTTGCGCGGCCTGTTACAACAGAATGGAAGTCGCTAATCATGAAATACAAAAAAGCGAACAAATGCGCAAGGATATCGGCGAGGCCCTCGGGCGCGACTACGACGGTTCTGTAAACGTGAAACATTTCATGGAAGTGCTTCTGGAAGATGTCGGAATCGAGAAAATAAAAAAATCGATCAAACATTCGCTGAACGGATTGAAAATCGCCTGCTATTACGGCTGCCTGCTGGTACGTCCCAACGAGGTAACGAAACTGGACGACCCAGAAAACCCTACATTTCTGGACAAGTTAGTGACATCGCTGGGGGCCGAAAGCCTCGACTGGCCTCACAAGGTCGAATGCTGCGGCGGCGGACTTTCGATGTCACGAACGGATATCGTCGTCAGCCTGACCGATACGATTTTGGAAATGGCCCGGGCGTCCGGAGCGCAATGTATTACGGTTGCCTGCCCGATGTGCCAGATTAATCTCGATTTGCGTCAGCTCGATATAAAAAAACAGACGGGAAAAAGTTACGATATGCCGATTGTGTATATCACACAATTAATCGGGCTATGCCTCGGTATCTCCCCGGAAAAACTCGGATTCAATAAGCTTATGGTCTCACCTTCAAAGGTAATCGAAGCAATTAATTATGAATAATAAAAAAGACAAAAAGGTCGGCGCCGTACTGGTTCAGGGCGCAGGTATCGCCGGTGTGCAGGCGTCACTCGATCTGGCCAATTCGGGCTTCAAGGTTTATCTGGTGGAGCGTGACGCCGCCATAGGCGGCATGATGGCGCACTTGGACAAAACCTTTCCGACCGGTGATTGCGCCACGTGCATCGTCTCGCCGAAACTGGTCGAATGCGCGCGTAACCTAAACATTAAAATACTTACAATGTCGGAATTGCGATACCTGGAGGGTAAGCCGGGTAATTTCAAAGCCACGGTCAAACGTTATCCCAGATATGTCGATGAGGACAAATGCACCGGCTGCAGCGAGTGCACACAGGCGTGCCCCGTGGATATCCCGGATTACTTCGACCGGAACATGGGCTCTCGCAAGGCAATCGCCAAACTTTATGCACAGGCGACACCGAATATTTTCGGCATTCTCAAAAACGGTCACGCCCCTTGCAAGACATCGTGCCCGGCCAACATCAACGTACAGGGCTACGTCCAGCTCATAAAAAAAGGCGAATACCTCCGGGCCGTGGAACTTATAAGGGAGCGGAACCCGCTTTCGGCAATTTGCGGACGTATATGTACCCATCCCTGCGAGTCGGCATGTACACGAGCCAACGTCGATGACGCAATTGCAATCCGTATGCTCAAGCGCTTCGCATCCGACAAAGAAATGGAAATGCTCGAATCGGGCGAAATATCTTTGCCGAAGGAAAAAAAACCAGCCAAAGACGCAAAGAAAATCGCCGTAATCGGCGGCGGGCCTGCGGGCCTTGCGGCCGCAGACGACCTGGCGGACAAGGACTTTGCAGTGACGATGTACGAGGCAATGCCCTCATGCGGCGGTATGCTTCGCTGGGGTATCCCGGAGTACAGGCTTCCTAAAAACGTGCTTGACCATGAAATCGAACTGATTCGGCGCAAAGGCGTCAAGTTCGAGTACAATTGCCGGATCGGGCGTGACATATCGTTAGAGAAGCTGCGTGAAGATTACGATGCCGTATTTGTGAGCGTCGGTGTCCAGAAAGGACGCCCGCTCGGCATCGATGGCGAGAACAACTCCGGCACAATGCAGGGAGTGGATTTCTTAAGGCTTGCGGCTTCGGAAAACAAACCTGAAGTAAAGGGAAAAGTCGTCGTTATCGGCGGCGGTAACGTTGCCGTCGATGTTGCGAGAACCGCCTCACGTCTCGGGGCAGACAGCGTTGAAATGGTTTGTCTCGAACAGCACCATGAGATGCCGGCATATCCGGAGGAAATTGAGGCAACTATAGCCGAGGGGATTAAAATCCTTAACGGCTGGGGACCTCGCACGATATTAGGCAATGGCACTGTGACCGGCATCGAGCTGAAACGCTGTACGAGCGTCTTCGGGTATGACGGACGGTTCAATCCGCGTTTTGCCGAAAATGACAGGAAAACACTCAACGCGGACCAGATAATTATTGCAATCGGCCAGCAAAACGACAACGAGCTTCTGGAACATTTAGGCGTTCAGACCGAACGGGGAAGCATTAAGGCCGACCCTCTTACACTGGAAACTTCCGAGCGCGGCGTATTCGCAGGCGGTGACACCGTTTCGGGACCTTCTTCGGTTATCGAGGCGGTGGGAGCTGGTAAAAGGGCCGCCGAATCTATCGAAAAGTTCCTGAACGGCAAAGACATGCGTGAGAATCGTTTCGACGACACCATAAAATCGCTTCCCGACGAGCTGCTTCCCAAAACAGACAAGGTCGAGAAAAAACAGCGGAAAACGAGCAAAGAACTGCCTGTTTCCCAGCGTCTCGGAAACTTCAAAGAGGTCGAGCTGTGCTTTAGCGAAGAAGATGCGATTGCCGAAGCCGAGCGATGTTTGAACTGCGCATTGTGTTCCGAATGCGGCGAGTGCGTGCGGGCCTGCGAACAGAAGGCAATCGATCATGACATGGCCGAGAAAAATATTGAGCTCGAGGTAGGCGCGGTGGTACTTACACCCGGCTTTGAGGAATTCGATGCCGGCCGTAAAGGCGAATTCGGGTGGGGACGCTATTCGAATGTAGTCACCAGCGTGCAATTCGAGCGTATGCTCTCAGCCGCCGGGCCGTTCCAGGGACACGTTGTCCGTCTGTCGGACGGTCGCGAAGCGAAGAATATCGCCTGGATACAATGCGTCGGCTCGCGTGATTCGAAATGCGGCAACGATTATTGCTCGTCCATCTGCTGCATGGCCTCCACCAAGCAGGCGATGATAGCAGCGGAGCATGTCGACGGACTCGACGCGACTATTTTCTATATGGACATACGCGCGCATGGAAAAGATTTCGACCTGTATTATGAACGTGCAAATGCCCAGGAAAATATTCATTACATTAAAAGTATTCCATCCCGGATTATTCAAATGCCGGGAACAAGCGACCTTCGTGTTCGCTATGTCGAAGAAGGCGGGCGGATGAAAGAGCAGGAATTCGACCTTATCGTTCTGGCGGTCGGAATGGAGCCTTCGGCTTCCGTTACCGAGCGTGCCGCGGCTATCGGGGTGGAGCTTAACGAGTACGGTTTCTGTAACACCGACCGGTTTTTGCCGTTGAATGCTTCCAGAGAGGGTGTTTTCGTCGGTGGAGCGTTCCAGGAGCCGAAAGATATCCCCGAGACGGTTACACAGGCGAGCGGTGCCGCCTCTATGGCTATGGAGCTGCTCGCATCGGCACGAAACTCCCTTGTTACGAAAAAGAGCTATCCTGTCGAACACGATGTCACCGATGAGGAGCCGAGAATCGGTGTGTTCATCTGCCACTGCGGAATGAATATCGGCTCGGTAGTGGATGTCGAGCATGTGACCGAAAACATTAAAGATCAGGATGATGTTGTATTCGCGACACACACCATGTTCACATGTTCCGATACAAGCTTATCCAACATTAAAGAGCAGATAGCCGAACACAGGCTCAATCGTATCGTAGTGGCATCCTGCACACCACGAACACACGAGCCTTTATTCCGCGAGACTTTGCGGGAAGCAGGATTGAATCCATATCTCTTCGAGATGGCCAATATTCGGGACCAGTGTTCATGGGTACATTCGAACGAGCCTGAATCGGCCACCGAAAAAGCTGTCGAACTGGTAGAAATGGCAATAGCCCGCGCACGTTGTCTGTCCCCGCTCGAGGGCAGCACACTCACCGTGGACCAGAAAGGTCTGGTCATAGGAGGCGGCCTGAGCGGCATGACGTCCGCCCTTTCGTTAGCCGAGCAGGGATTCAAAGTACACTTGGTGGAATGCTCCAATCATCTCGGCGGACACCTTCACGATATATACCGTACTTTAGAGAAAGATAACATCAGCAGTTTTGCCGACGAGCTTATAAACAGGGTGAATGATCATCCGCTGATAGATGTCTATCTGGAAACGGAAATTGCCGGCGTCTCGGGGCATATCGGTAAATTCACAACGACACTTTCAAACAACGGAAAAACTTCCGAAGTTACAAGCGGTATCGTCATTGTAGCAACCGGTGCCGAGCAGGCCCAGACATCAGAGTATCTTCACGGAACCTCCGAGAGTGTCATAACACAGGTTGAGCTTGAGAAAAGATTATGCAGCAGGGCACTGCCTGCAAAGGGGCAGAACTATGTAATGATTCAGTGCGTAGGCTCCCGCGACGACGAGAGACCATACTGCAGCCGAATCTGCTGTTCGATGGCAATCAAGAACGCTCTTGCGATTAAAAAGAAAGACCCAAGCGCGAACGTATTTATTCTCTACAGAGACGTGAGAACCTACGGTTTCAGGGAATTATATTACAAGCAGGCGCGAGAAGCCGGTGTAGTCTTTATCCGGTACAGCCCGAATGCAAAACCGCAGATTCACGACAAAGACGGTCTCATTGTTACCGTCGATAGTCCCGATTTCCCCGAATTAATAGAGATTGAGGCCGATACCGTCGTTCTCAGTACAGGTGTCACGCCGTCTCCTGAGAACAATAAGCGTCTCTCGGACATCCTTAAGGTGCCGTTAAACGCGAGCGATTTTTATCTCGAAGCTCACATGAAATTACGTCCTGTGGATTTTGCCACCGAAGGTATATACCTTTGCGGCCTTGCCCACTCGCCGAAATTTATCGATGAGAACATCGCACAGGCCCGGGCGGCGGCCGCACGCGCAGCAACGGTCCTTTCGAAAACGCAGCTCGATGTCAGCGCCCAGGTCTCTTACGTGGACCAGAATATGTGCATCTCATGCATGACGTGCGTCAAAGCCTG